>NZ_WBKL01000042.1:0-20079 GCF_015714705.1 Nostoc sp. NZL
CTTAAAAAGCATTCAGGACGAATAGTTAACTACGAGTATTTTTCTACTGAAGGTTTATGTTCTATTGGTTCTGGCGCTGTGGAATCAGCTGTGAAACAGATTGGTAAACGTTTAAAAATTTCCGGCGCACAGTGGAAATTAGAAAACGTACCTCGGATGCTACAACTTCGATCTGCTTATCTCAATGGTCAGCTTACTACCTGATATTTTTGCAAAGGTGAGATGCTCCCTCAACAAGTGCCTAAAATCACTGCCAAACACTTTTAAACAACCTCTAAGAGAAAAATCCTAAGTTTAGGTAATAAAAATCTAAAATTTTGGTTTAAGAGAAAAACATAGCGAATTACTCCACATTTTTCCACTATTTAGATTTATATTAAATCTAAAAGATAACTTGATAAAACCTTCATTCATGACCTGCTCTCCTATTGAAATTATCTGTTATTTGACTAATCCATACCAATTTTTTAGAAAAAATAAAATATTAATTAAGTATGAGATACATCTTTCAAAAAATCCTTCTTTCGATAGTAGAGTTATTGTCTGAAAAAACAAGATGGTTAGCCTTAGGAGGTGAAAATGCGTCAACTCATTATCCAAGTATCACGGGGAAACGGAAAAGCTGTTATCGATATTGCCAAATCTCATAACGGCGCAAATCTAGCTCGATTTGCAGGAAATGCAGAAGAACCGATTGATGTGGTAATGGTTCACGGGCGGAGTATTTTACGATATTTTGCCGCTTTAGCAGTCACAATTGCCACTATTTGGCTACTTAGCCTGATATTACGGCAAGAAATTCCCATTAGATTGAAGGCCAGGATACCCTGCTATGTGTTATTTATGTGCAGCGTCAACCGCAAATTACAGCGTCTAGTGAAGAAATTCGCGATCGCCTCACCCAATCAATTATTAAAACAGGACTTTAATGTGACACCTCTAGTTGATGTCAACGTGCTAGAAACACCTGCTAGTAAACAATAAGACCAATTCTCTAAAACCCGACATTAAATTACGAATTACGAATTACGTTAGCGAGTCATCGAGCGTCATTACGAATTAATCTTATGAGTAGTTCAAAGCTTTCAGAAAAACAAGCCCTAGAAAGAGAACGTAGCGAAGTCTTGCAACAGTTAGAAGATTGGCTAGAAACTCCAATGCTGGTGCTGGGCTTTGCGTGGCTAGCGCTATTCATCATCGAAATCATCTGGGGACTAAATCCTTTACAGGAAGCCTTTAGCATCACTATTTGGATTATTTTTATATTAGATTTTCTACTTAAATTAGCGATCGCTCCTCATAAATTTTCTTATATCAAAAGCAACTGGCTAACAGCTATTTCTTTGGTGTTGCCAGCGTTGCGTACTTTTCGCATCATACGAGTCATCCGAATACTACGAACAACGCGGGCTGTGCGAGGGCTACAACTATTACGAGTCATGACTCGTGCTAACCGAGGAATGCGGGTTTTGGGAGCAAGTATTAGCCGTAGAGGGTTTGGTTATGTTGTGGCATTAACAATGATTGTTACTTTAATAGGAGCAGCAGGGATGTATGCGTTTGAAAACGAAGTTCCTGTGGAATCAGGGTTACACAACTACGGTACTGCTTTATGGTGGACAGCAATGCTTATAACAACGATGGGTTCTGAGTATTGGCCCAAAACGCCCGAAGGACGGCTACTTTGTTTTTTCTTAGCATTGTATGCGTTTGCCGTGTTTGGCTATGTCACTGCGACTTTAGCAACATTCTTTATTGGTCGTGATGCCGATGATGAAGAAGCAGAGTTAGCTGGAGCGAAATCGATTCAACTGCTTCAGAGTGAAATCGCAGCATTGAGGGAGGAAATTCAAGAATTATTGTATCAGAATCCAAAGCATTGACTTAGCAAAAATTAATTAGTGAGGAAAATTCATGAATGCAGAAATCTCCGCAGCTTGGGATAAGGTTCAAAGCATGATTAACGGGTTCATAGCTTTGCTACCGAACATTGTATTAGGGTTAATTGTCTTCATCTTCTTTTTATTTGTTGCCAGCAGATTTAAGGTACTGGTAAAGCGGCTAACTCGCAATCGTCGTTCTGCCCGAAATCTGGGACTAGTTCTAGGAAGGTTAGCGCAAGGGCTAACAATTTTAATTGGATTGTTTATTGCCCTTTCCATTGTTATTCCTACATTTAGAGCGGGTGATTTGATACAGCTATTGGGAATTAGCGGTGTAGCAATTGGTTTTGCTTTCCGCGATATTTTGCAAAACTTCTTAGCTGGAATTTTAATTCTACTGACTGAACCTTTTCAAATTGATGACCAAATTGTTTTTAAAGGCTTTGAAGGAACAGTCGAAAATATCGAGACCCGTGCAACAACAATCAGAACTTATGACGGTCGGCGGATTGTCATTCCTAACTCTGAGTTATTTACTAATTCGGTAACTGTAAACACTGCCTTTGATAACCGACGATTAGAGTATGATGTCGGCATTGGCTACAACGACGATATTGACCGTGCCAAGCAGTTAATGCTAGACGCAATGCATAGTGTAAATGAAGTTTTAAAAGATCCGGCTCCTGATGTATTAGTAATGGAACTTGCCGAAAGCACTGTTAACATCCGTGTGCGTTGGTGGATTCATCCACCACGACGGATAGATGATCTGCAATCACGGGATAAAGTGATTACTGCAATTAAGAAAACGCTTGTTGCAAACGGCATTGATTTGCCCTTCCCAACTCAACAAATTTTGTTCCACGACCAGACCGAAGAGACAGATGGCGATCGCTCCCGTCAGCGTGAAGGTTGGCCATCTGGTAAAGGTGAAGTACCGAAGCCTCGCCGCATCAGTGATTCACTTAGGTTACTTGCTCAAGTGCGCTCCTCACAAGATAACAACGGTAAAGTAGATTCTCAAACCAACGAAAAATGAGAAATGTCAAGTTAAGCAAACTTTGGGATCAACTCCACTCAAGTTATTGGTTCATACCAGCAGTTATGGCGGTAGTAGCTACTGCTTTAGCTTTCACAATGCTTAATCTTGACCGTGCAGACAAGGTGGAAATTAATTATTGGTGGGTTTATACAGGTGGAGCAGATGGAGCGCGATCGCTGTTAGGATCAGTTGCAGGTTCCATGATTAGCGTTGCTGCTACAGCCTTTTCAATTACAATTGTGGCGCTTCAGTTGGCTGCTTCCAATTTTGGGCCGCGACTTCTGCGTAATTTTATGCAGGATACAGGTAATCAAGTTGTACTTGGTACATTTATTAGCACGTTCATCTACTGCTTGCTTGTACTGCGAACAATTCATGGAGAAGGAGATGGATACAGCGAGTTTGTACCCCAACTTGCCGTTACAGTCGGTATTTTACTCGCAATTATTAGCATTGGTGTTTTGATTTATTTTATCCATCATGCTTCAACAATAATTCAGGCATCTCACGTAATCCAAAATGTTAGTGAAGATTTACATTCAGCGATTAACCGCTTATTTCCCGAAAAAATAGGGCGTGGTGAACCAGAATATAACCTTGGAGTTACAGAAATTCCCATGTCTTTTGAGGAGGAGGCTTTACCGATTCGAGCTAATGGCATTGGTTATTTACAAGCAATTGACGACGAAGAATTAATGAAGATTGCTTGCAAGCAGAATTTGCTAGTACGCCTTAAGGTTAGACCGGGAAAATTTATAGTTCAAGGTAGCGATTTAGCCTTGGTTTTTCCTGGGAAAAAAGTAACTAAAAAACTTACTAAAGAAATAAATGATGCCTTTATTTTAGGCAAAGAACGTACAGAGCAACAGGATGTAGAATTTCCTATCAATCAGTTAGTAGAAATTGCCCTACGTGCTATCTCTCCTGCTGTGAATGACCCATTTACTGCAATTCGCTGTATTGACCAATTAAGTGCTGGATTATGTCATCTTGTTCAAAGGAATTTTCCTTCATCTTATCGCTATGACAATAATAATAAACTGCGCGTAATTGCCGAAGGTGTAAAGTTTAAGGGATTAACAGATGCTGCTTTTAATCAAATTCGCCAGTATGGGCGATCTGATGTAGCAGTCACGATTCGTTTATTAGAAGCTATAGCTTTAATTGCTACTTACACTAAAACTTCAAAATATCAAGATGTGCTTCGGCATCATGCTGACATTATTTTACAAGATAGCCGTGAGGGACTCTCACAAGAACAAGACTACAAAAATGTAGAAGAGAGATATTACCAGGTGATTAAAAATTTAAATAATGATGACACTATTAAGGATTGGGATTAACCAGAAAAATGGCGTTTTAAATTAATAGCTTTTGGAAAATAATTATGAAAAGTCTGAATTGGAAAAGTTATTGAATTATCGCATAGATAGGACAAGCTTTACTAACAATTTTGCTCATAGCCGCAGCAGTTCAAGGTAAGTGGTCAAATTATTTGACGCTAACAGTACCAGCATCAGCTACTGAAGCATTGCAACAAGTGGCTTTTACTCAAATACAAGGTTTAGAAGCGATTCGCTTCAATTCCCAAGAAAGTTTCGCCTTTGAAGGAAAAGGTGAGACTGCTAACAAGTTAGCCCGTAGAGGACAAAAGTTAGGAATCACGCTGGCGAACAGAGAAAATCAACCACAAACTGTGATTGTCACTTTTGACCAACCAGTTGCACCCGGTAAAACAATCACTATCGGCTTGAAACCTTTTCGTAATCCCATGTACGACAGTGTGTACCAGTTCCAAGTGCAGACTCTATCAACATATAACCCAATCATTGGGACTGCTCGCTTACAATTCTATGGTGTTGATGCCTATGAATTACTAAGAAGATTTGAATTTATGGAAGTGTATTTTTGTTGGCCCCGGTTCGGGGCTATTTTCTTTTGGTAACTCCCAGATATCTCGTCTTTGCTGTTGTTCATCGACTAATAAATGAAGATGAGTTGGTGGTTGGGGCTGTTGCTCAAATAACCAAGGCATTCCATTTAATAGCTCTCTTTCAACTTGTCCATTAAACATCTGCTCACTGTTGATAGGTGTAAGCTGTGACTATTAATTGCTCGTAATTAGGTTGTAATTTTTAGTGCTGATTTCCCTAAAGACAAACAAATTGCATCATTTTGCGGTGTATGAATGCGACTGCAAAGTACATCTCGATAATGTCTTTCCAGAGGATTTTTCTTGGACAAACCTGGATTACCAATCAGTTCGAGTCCAATGTCTACAGCGCGAATGGCATTATTTGTAGCTAGATATTTCACTGTTTGCGCTTGTAAACCAATTTTGGTGTCATACTCACCTCGATCAATATCGTCCGCCAGACTGTAAATTAGTCGCTGATTGGCGTACAGTAATGCTTCGATTTCACCAACGGCTGTTTGAAATCGGGGTAGAGTTGCTAAACTAGCACCTAAATTAGTAGGCGATCGCTCATTCAAATACTCAACTAACCAATCTCGCGCTGCTGTGGCTACTCCTTGATACAATGCACTCAACCACAAACTACCACCTGCCAATTTTAGAGGGTCTGGTGCTAAAAAAGTGTTCAGAGGATGCACATCCAAAGCGTATTCTTGAGGAATCAAGACATCTTCTAAAATTAGGTCGTGGCTACCAGTAGCTCGCATCCCTAAATGATCCCAAGTTTCCACAATCCTCATACCATAAAGATCGCGTGGGACAAGAAAACTGCCTACTCGTGGTTCTTCTTCATCTGTTCGCGCCCAAACGACGAAATAACTTAAGATCGGACTGCCCGTGGTGTATTGTTTGTGACCAGTTATCAGCCAACCAGTATCTGTTTGTTTGGCAATTGTGACTGGTAGTCCCCCTCTGGCGGGTGTACCTAATTCTGGTTCCACACGGGCAGCATTGAGTAAAGCAATACCTGTAACTGACTCCCGACACAGCCGCTCATAAACTGCGGGATGCCAACGACGAGCGCGAGCTGCATTACTATGTTGTAAGTAGTGCATGGTCAACACCAAAGCTGTAGAAGCATCACCACTGGCTATCTTTTCAATTACTTGACAGACGGTAGCGTACCCTGCATCTTGTCCACCAAATTCTCTGGGAACCGTGAGACTTAATAGTTGTGCTTGGTGGAGAGCCTGAAAATTCTCAAAAGGGAAAGAACTGTCGCGATCGTGGATGGCTGCACGAGTGGCAAAATCAGCCGCCAGCGACTCGGCAAGCTTAAACAAATCAACAGATACTGCTGTATTAGCTTCTAAAACAGGTGATTGTGACATTTGGCTCAATTCCTACCTACTGGAGACAGTGCTAATTGCATTTGGCGATATCTTCATTAAAACTACTGTCCCATAGTTGTTTAACACCAACTTGTGAAGGAATTACACTGGCTTGGAAAAAAGTATCAGCAAATTGTTGTTGAGATGCGGTAAGCGCTAGCTATGCCGTCAGGCTTATCGCTTCATCAGAAAGAGCAAGTAATTCTGGGTCACGGGCTGTAATATGTCCTGCTATTCCTTCACTAAAGCCAAAACGGCCCCAATCTCTCAAGAATTAATTACTCTTCAGCAGCAAGTTGCTGATAAATTCTATGAATTGAAATTGATTCCCAAACAAATTAACGTCAAAGAAGCGATGCTTACACCTGAGCAATATGCAGCTTTTTCACCCAAAATTAAATAATTCGTAATTAGTAGTTCGTAATTATGACCAATCCTACTGAGTTATTCCATCGTCGTTATGGCGTAGACGCGTTCAATGCAGATATTCCTTGGAATGAGACAATATCTAATTTGCTGTCCCACCGTTCAATCCGCGCTTACCTGAGCGATCCCCTACCATCAAATACTTTAGAAACTTTGGTAGCAGCAGCCCAATCTGCATCGACTTCCTCAAATCTCCAGACGTGGAGTGTAATTGCAGTAGAAGATGCACAACGTAAGGAGAAGTTATCGCAGTTGGCGAATAACCAAGCGCATATTCGCCAGTGTCCTTTATTTCTGGTGTGGTTAGCAGATTTGGCGAGATTAACATCTGTCGCTGAAAGTCAAGGATTACCCCATGAAGGTTTAGATTATCTCGAAATGTTTCTGATGGCGGCTATAGATGCAGCATTAGCAGCGCAAAATGCTGTTGTCGCCGCCGAATCTTTGGGTTTGGGAACAGTTTATATTGGCGCATTGCGTAACCGTCCAGAAGAGGTGGCAGAGGTTTTAAATTTACCGCCTCATGTCTTTGCCGTTTTTGGCTTGTGTGTTGGTTATGCAGATTCATCCGTAAATGTGGAAGTTAAACCGCGTTTACCGCAAGCAGCAGTATTGCATCGGGAGACTTATCAATTAGAGAAACAACATGAAGAAATTGCTCTTTACAACCAAATCATGAAAGCATTCTACAATTCCCAACAGATGAATGTTGCCGGCGATTGGTCGGAACACTCAGCTAAACGAGTAGCGTTTGCTGAATCTCTATCGGGACGCGATCGCTTGCAGGAAGCTTTGAAAAATTTGGGTTTTGAGTTGCGATGAAAAAGTAGAAACGCGATTAATCGCGTTTCTACAAAAGCAAAGAAGCAGTCCCCAATTTAGACTGTTTGCAGTTGGAGGTTTTTTTGGAATAATTCTAAAACTTGTTGCCAAGCGTCGGCGGCAGCTTCGGGATTGTAGCTGCTGCGATGGTTGCAGAAAAAACCATGCCCTGCGCCCTCATAGCGGAAGATTTTATGAGAAATTTGATGTTTCTTTAATTCGGCTTCAATTTGTTCTGTGTGTTCTAGCGGGATGCCTTGATCTTCAGTGCCAAAGAAGGCGTAAATGGGGGCTTTAATTTTGGAAGTATGGGTGAGAGTGGGTTCACCACCACCAGGTGTAGAGTTGGTAATCCCGCCACCGTAGAAAGAGGCTGTAACTTTAATGTCTGGCAGAGTGGCTGCTAAATAGACAACGTGACCACCAAAGCAGAAGCCAATGGAGCCGATCGCATCTTTTTGGACATTTGGCAAAGTTCGCAAATAAGCGATCGCACTTTGAATATCACTCAATATTTCTTCTGCTGTAGTCTGCTCTTTATAGCTTCTACCACGCTGGATATCTTCTTGGGTGTATACAGCCTCGAACCCCGGAGCAGTACGTTGATAAAGTGCAGGAGCGATCGCTACATATCCCTCCTTGGCAAACTTCTCGGCAACTTCCCGAATATGAATATTTACCCCAAAGATTTCCTGAATCACGATAACGGCGGGGAATTTTCCCTCTTTTGCAGGTTCAGCTAAGTAAGCATCAATTTGCAAATCACCGTTTGGGACTTTAACTTTAGTTGTGCGAATTTCTGTACTTGTCATTTGAGGATTGAGCCTACAATCTCGTTGAGGGTGGATTGTTTTTGATATCTGGTAATATACTACAGTAAATCTATCGAATTACCGCGCTTTGTAAAAGTATCATTCCATAACTAAGTAATAAAAACAAGTGCTGTTACCAATATCCCACCCAGACAAAAATTAGAGCGATTCTAATGGCATTACTTCTAAAATACGATAAATCTATCGATTTAATGTAGTAATATGACAAACTCTAAACAGCCACACCTGAAGCAATTCTTACTAGAAAAATATAATATATTGTCCACCAAGCAGAAAAAAGTTAATTATGAACGACCTATCCCAAGTTGGGATGAGTCTCAATCATCATCATCAGTGCTCGTAAAATCCTCAGCATTACCTTTTTTACCTTCACCCCCCAGAACTGCAAATGAACGGTTGAGTTGTTTGACTCCGCTAAGGGTAATCAGGGTAAGTAGTCCTCCGATTAATCCCATTTGCCATAAACCACAACCAATTGCTGCGCCTAACCCCGCCGCAGTCCAGACACAGGCTGCTGTCGTTAACCCCCGCACTTTTGGCCTCACAGATTTTCTAGGAGACTCTTGTAAAATCAATCCGGCTCCCAGAAATCCCACCCCAGTAGCTACACCCTGAATCGTCCGGCTCAAGGCATTGGTGGCTGCATAGGGACTATCACCTTCAGCCTGCAAAGGAATCATCACAAATAAAGCTGCTCCCATACTGACTAACATGAATGTTCTCATTCCTGCTGGTCTACCCCCTTGTTGACGATTTAATCCAATCATGCAACCAACCACAAGTGCTAGAGCTAGTCTAAATGTTATGTGTGGCCAATCATTGGCGGCAATAAACATATTTCCCATTGCAGGATTCCTTCTTTGAGATACAGAACGGAATTTTGCACTTATTGGCAGAGTTATAAGTGAAAATTTAAATACGGCAAGTCAATAGGTTAAGTAAATATTAACGTGAGTTTAACAAAAGATTAAAAATGAGTAAATTAATATACGTAGAGCCACTATTACCAAGGATACGACAAACACACCAAGTTATCGTAGATTAAAGTAAAATTCATTAACTTCAGTGCTTGAACGGAAGACAAACAAGCACTGCACGTTGCAATGAACATAAAGAATGGAGGAAATAAAAGTGTGGCTCACAGCAATCGATCATATTCAGGTTACATCACCACCTGAAGTAGAAAACGTAATGCTGTTTTTTTACAGCCAAATTTTGGGACTCACTGAAATTGCTAAACCAGAGGCTCTCCAAGCGAATGGAGGCGCATGATATATGCTGGGGGATATTCAAATCCACGTAGGTATAGAGAAGCACACTAATAAGGAAGTATCTAGACGGCATATATGTTTTCGAGTCCACGACTTAGAAGCATTTGCCAAACATCTGCAAGTTCATGGGGTAGAAATTATTAGCGATCGCGTACCGCCCAGCGTAGCTGATCGCCCTCCAACTGTATATGATCGCTTTTTTATCCGCGATCCTGGGGGAAATCGCATAGAAATAGCGGAATTCACCTAACACAAATCAGACTCTTGACTTTTAAATAAAATGTGCGAAGCTAATATTTAGATAAACTAAATATTAAAAGTGCATAAAACTCGTGACAAGACTTACGGAAAACGCTGATTTGTCTGAATCACTTGCTAGTAGCCCTAAAGCAGTGATTTTAGAAACGCAAGGACTGACACGTTACTTCGGTAAAGCAGTTGCTGTAAATGATTTGAATATCACAGTAGAACAAGGTGAGGTCTTTGGTTTACTCGGCCCGAATGGCGCAGGTAAAAGCACAGCAATTAAAATGTTGACGACTCTATTGCCCCTAAGTGCAGGTAGAGCAACTATAGCTGGCTATGATGTAACTCATCAGGCTGCTGCTGTCAGACGACTATTTGGCTATGTACCCCAAGCTCTCTCTGCTGATGGTAGTCTTACAGGCTATGAAAATCTCTTAATCTTTGCCAAGCTATACGATATTCCTGTCAAGCACAGGCAAAGGCGTATCCGGGAAGTTCTAGATTTTATGGGTTTGCAAGACGCAGCCCATCGCTTAGTACGTAACTACTCTGGTGGCATGATTCGCAAGCTAGAAATTGCTCAATCCATCATGCACCAACCCAAGATTTTGTTTCTTGATGAACCGACTGTAGGGCTAGATCCCATTGCTCGTACTCAGGTATGGCAACTGGTGCAACAACTCCGCGCAGATTACGGCACAACCATCTTTTTAACTACCCACTTTTTAGAAGAAGCCGATAGCCTGTGTAACCGAGTGACGATTATGCAGCAAGGCGAAGTTGTGGCAACAGGCACACCAAGTGATTTGAAAGCTTCTTTGGGTAAATCAAATGCAACTTTGGATGATGTCTTTATTCACTACACAGGGGATCTATTAACATCAGGAGTCAGCTATCGTGATACAGCAAGAACCAGACGTACAGCTCAACGGTTGGGTTAAGGCAAAACCTCCTCGCCAACCTAATATTATCTCTGCACTTATTCAGATATTTGCGAAAACCCTTGTGATTGCCGAAATGGAAGTGCGGAAGCTCCGGCACGATCCCACTGATTTAATAGTCCGAGCTGTACAACCATCACTGTGGCTATTGATTTTCGGGCAAGTTTTCACCAGGATTCGGGCAATTCCTACAGGTGACTTACCTTATCTAGACTTCATGACTGCGGGTATTCTGGCGCAAAGTGTGTTGTTTGTCGCTATTTTTACAGGTGGTATGACGCTAATTTGGGAGCGAGATTTAGGAGTTGTGCATAAATTCTTGGCTAGTCCGACACCAAGAGTAGCAATGGTGTTAGGGAAATCCCTAGCTTGTGGAGTGCGTTGTTTATCACAGGTATTTGTGATTTATGGATTGGCACTAGTATTAGGTGTCAAACTCAATCTTCATCCTTTGGCTTTTTTGCAAGTGCTATTAGTCGTCATGTTGGGAGCAGGTTGTTTTTGCACATTTTCTTTAATCATTGGCTGTCTGGTGAAAACTAGAGAACGAATGACGGGAATTGGACAGTTGTTAACTATGCCGTTGTTTTTTGCTAGTAATGCCATCTATCCCATTTCCATGATGCCCGACTGGTTAAAATTTTTGTCTCGTATTAATCCCTTAACTTACGAAGTGGATGCCTTACGCGGCACGATGCTAGCAAATGGAACTAGTATCTATGGATTTGGTTGGGACTGTACAATTCTCTTGTTAACATTAATAGGCTTAACCCTGATTTGTGGACGACTTTATCCACGGGTGGCAATGTAATTAGGAGAAAGAATAGCTCATGAAACTCGGAAAACCTACGCAAGGCGCAACTTCCCAAGAATGTGCTGCCAGAGTAATGGATACAATTCCGTTAGTGATGCGGTTTATCCGAGCGGATATGCGAGCTCACAGTGCTGCTGCTTTATCTATACCACAGTTGCGATCGCTAGCATTTCTTAACCGCAGTCCAGGTGCTTCATTATCTGATTTGGCAGAGCATCTAGGTGTCACTTGTGCGACAGCATCAGCAACAACAGAAAGGCTAGTACAACGCAACTTGGTGCAACGCATCGATGATCCTCAAGAAAGGCGGCGAGTTCTCCTGAATCTTACTGAAGATGGAAAGCATCAATTAAAGCAATCCCAAGACCAAACTCGCGCTCATATAGCCGACCTTTTGGAAGGTCTGACACCAGAACAAGTTTCCAATATTGAAGAAGGGTTGGCTCTACTAAAAAATGTCTTCGAGCAAACAGAAATTAAACGAGAGCAACGCTAAGTCTGCACAACACGATCCTTTTGCAGCGTTGAGATTTCGAGATTATCGCCTATTTACAATTGGGCGTGTACTTTTGTTCATCGGGTCACAAATGCAGACTGTGGCCATTGGCTGGGAACTCTACGATCGCACAAATTCAGCTTTAGCATTAGGTGGTGTTGGGCTAGCCCAAGTCTTACCGATGATTGCCCTAACCTTGATTACTGGGCATATAGCCGATCGCCGCGATCGCAAACTGACAATGCTGCTGTCAGTATTTTTATTAGCCTTATGTTCCCTGGCTTTGGCGGTACTTTCATGGACTAATGGCGCAATAGTATTAATGTATGCCTGCTTGGTATTCACAGGCATTGCCAGGGCGTTCTTGAAACCTGCTAGTGATGCATTGATGTGGCAATTGATACCTACTAGTGCTTTTACTAATGCAGCCACTTGGAATAGTAGTAGCTTTCAGTTAGCCTCAGTTATCGGCCCAGCCTTGGGAGGATTTGGTATAGCCTTTTTGGGAGGTGCTACAGGTGTATACGTACTGGCTGCGATCGCAGGTTTGCTATGTTTTGTCTTAACGGCGGCAATCTCAAAACAAGAAACCATTCGTTCTACAGAACCAATCTCACTCAAAGCACTCTCAGCCGGGGCTAAGTTTGTCTGGGAAAATCAGTTGATTTTAGCAGCAATTACCTTGGATATGTTTGCAGTTTTGTTGGGAGGTGCGATCGCGCTACTACCCATCTTCGCCAAGGATATTTTGCAGGTAGGGCCATTAGAGTTAGGCTACCTACAAGCAGCACCTTCGATTGGTGCTTTATTTATGGCAGTTGTACTGGCATATCTACCACCCTTACGCAAGGCTGGGCCAGCCTTACTTTGGTCAGTAGTTGGCTTTGGTGTTGTGACAATTATCTTTGGCCTATCGCGTTGGTTTTGGCTGTCATTATTGATGTTGGTGCTAAGTGGCGCACTAGACACAATTAGCGTTGTGATTCGCCATACCTTAGTGCAAATTAGAACTCCAGATAATTTACGCGGTCGGGTTGCGGCGATCAATAGTGTATTTATTAGTGCCTCTAACGAGTTAGGCGGCTTTGAATCAGGCTTGACGGCTGCTTTATTTGGCCCGGTTATCTCCGTAGTTGGTGGAGGAATTGGCACAATTGTAGTGGTAATTGCTGTAGCTGCAATTTGGCCGGGAATTGCCAAGCTAGGAGCATTACAAGAGTTTGAAGGTAAGTAAATAAGCTGATGCGCGTCTAAAACTCTTGATGGTCGTTAACTGTTGACTGTTGACACTTCGACTTCTCTACGAGACGCTGCGCGTTAGCGGAGCTTTCGCTTTAGCGATACGCTCAGTGTGAACTGTTGACGGTTAACAGTCATCAGTGTTGTAGATTAATCCCACACTTTCCTAAATGTATTATTGTTTTAGTTTAGGAGATGCCGTTTATTTATAAATCCTGTATTCAACCTCATCAAGAAGATTACCGCTCTTGTTAGTCTGTTGAAACTCCCGAAATACTTTACCCCCAGAACTTTCCGCAATTTTACGACTGGGGATATTTCTTTTATCAACAGGATAATAAAGATAATTTTTTAATAAAATTTTATCCCAGCAAAGGCATTATCACACACCATCTATGATTGACTCAAGGCTCGATTGTCTGCCTTTTACCCTCAGTCAATTCGTCAACTCTGGGTTTCTTATGAGGGATGCAGATGTTGTCCTGTTTGTAGTTCAGATATGTTGTGATTGTTGGCTTCGACAGGTAAGAATCCACCTGCTTGCATTTTCCATAACCTGTAATAAGCACCATGACGTGCCAGCAGTTTGGTGTGGGTGCCATCTTCGATAATGCGCCCTTGGTCAAATACCAAAATGCGGTCTAGATGGGCAATAGTAGAAAGTCGATGAGCCACCACGATCACCGTTTTTCCATCCATCGCTAAATCTAGAGTGTCTTGAATCGCTTTTTCGGTAATGGAATCGAGGCTGGAGGTGGCTTCATCTAAAATCAGAATTGGTGCGTCTTTGAGGATTACCCGCGCGATCGCAATCCTTTGTCTTTGCCCTCCAGAAAGTTTGACACCGCGCTCACCAACCAAAGAATCATACCCTTCCTTAATCTGAGCGATAAAATCGTGAGCATAGGCCTGGCGTGCTGCCTCGACCACTTCCTCGTCGGTGGCATCCAGTCGCCCATAACGAATATTTTCTATTAATGTCCGATGGAACAGAGACGGATCTTGAGGAATCAAGCTGATCTGGGAATGTAGGGCATCTTGCGTCATGTCTCGAATATCGACCCCATCAATGAAAATCTGCCCCGATTGGGGGTCGAATTGACGCAAAATCAGATTGACGAAACTGGATTTCCCAGAGCCAGAAAAGCCAACCAGTCCGACACGCTGGCCTGGTTGGATGGTTATAGACAGGTTATCGAATACTTTTTTACCAAGGGAATAGCTAAAATTCACTTGGCTAAACTCAATCTGTCCCTGAGTGATTGAGTGGGCGATCGCACTATCACGATCAATGATCTCGTGGGGTTGAACAATAGTGAAGACACCATTGGCAATATTGCCGATATGTTCAAAAAATTCTAGAAACCGTTTACTTAAATTGCGGGCTTCACTAATGATTAACAGCGACAGACTGGTTGCTACGACAAAATCCGCCGTTGCGATCGTTCCCTGACTCCAAAGTGAGAGCGAGTAATACAAAGTGCCAATTTTCAGGACTGCTGCTGAGATAAACTGAAACCAGCGGATTCGCTCCGAGTACCAGTTGGATTTTCTCACCTCTTTGAGTTCGTCCCTTAATTGCTCATTCAAATAGCGTCGTTCAAAACCCAGGCGAGCAAACAGTCGGCTACTGGTGAGATTTGTGACTGCATCTACAATGATGCCAGTTGTCTCACTTCTTGCTGCTGCGGCTTTTCGGGAGTAAATTCGGCAGCGAGTTGCCAGCCAGAACGAAATACTGATGAAGAGAACTGCCCACATCCCCACGAATCCAGCAAGTGGAGGATAGACGCGATACAGTAATATCGTGGTGACAGTATAGACGATGATTACTGGCATAAATTCAGTAATCAGCATACTCATTGTCTGAGTCACACCCAGAGAAGTTTCGCTAATCCGATGTGCTAATGCCCCAGAAAAACTGCTGCTGAGGTAACGGTGAGAATGGTGCTGTAAGTAGCTATATAGAGAACGGACGATGTGTTGTCGGTGGATCGGATGGAGGATAGTCTGCAAAAGTCCAGCTGCTCGCCCGAATATCACTTCAGCCACACTCAAGGCGGTGAAAAGCATCAGGGGTTGGCTCATGGCATCAAGAATGGGTTTGCTGTCGGCCGCCTGTCGCGTCACACCCCGGATGATTTCGCCAATGGCATAAGGTAACATGATGCCGCAGGTTGCGTGTATTACCTCCAGAATCACCATTGCCACATACCACCAGCGGAACTGGTTAACGAAATAGCAAATGAACCGAAATGGAGTTGCTGGCAAGTTGGGCGCATCAGCAGCACGTTGAAAGGATTTCGATTGTTTGGACTTTTTCTTCATGAGAGTCAATTTCGTAGCATGTTATCTTTTTAGGCTTCTCCTTAACAACTCAATTGAGTGATGCATTTGTACAGTGCGTAAGTCCTAAGAATTACTGAAACAAAGCACTAGACCATAATTTCTGACGGTGTGATTGCAGCATACAAATCAGGTGGAAGTAACGCATCCTGAATGTTGATTTTCTTTGGTATGACACCCTCTTGAAAGAACAAATCTGCTACACGTTGTTGTTCCGCTATCAATGCAGGGCTGAGTCCTCTACGTCCTGCAAAAGAGCGACGAGACATCACCCTTGCAACTACATCTTCATCGAGCTTTTGTTCAGTGATCATCAATTTGGCTACTTCGTCTCGATTCATGTCTGCCCACTTATCAAGAGCATGAAGCTCCTCAATAATAATTTTTAGCAAGCCAGGATTTTCTTGGGCAAACTTCCTGTCAGAAATATAGTAGCCCCCAGGAGAATCTAGCCCCACAGAATCTTTGATGACTCGAATTCGACCCATTTTTTCAGCGATCGCATAGTGGGGATCTCCTGTCATCCAAACAGGAATTCTCCCTTCGAGAAACGCTCCCCGCGCCTCGATAGTCGCCATACTTTTGATTTTAATATCTTTGATTGTCAAGCCGATTGACTGCAAAGCTCTAAGAATAAAATAGTGCGATGCCGAGCCTTTTTGAAAATAAACTTCTTGCCCTTTAATATCCTCAAATTTCTGAAGGGGAGACTCTGGAGGTACAGCAATCACACTACTTGTCCCTGTCGTTGCGGTTCTTTGTGTACCGACGACATAAACAAGGTCAGACCCAGCTACTTGGGCAAAAATTGGTGGTGTTTCTCCCACCGATCCCACATCCACTCTTCCCCCAGCCATCCCTTCCATAAGTTGTGGCCCTTGGGCAAATTGCGCCCATTCCACCTTAATCCCCAACGGTTCCAAGCGTTTCTCTAAAACTCTGCGATTTCTGAAGAGATCCCCTGCACTCTGATACCCCATGCGGAGAACTTTCGTTTTGATACCAGAGTAATCTAGACTGGCAGTAGTACTGTTTATCAAAGAAGATTGTGCCACATTCTTTGGGCTTTGTTCGCTACAACTTCCTAACAGATATGCCATAGAAAAACCACATAGACCCGATGTAGCAAAATTGAGAAAACGACGGCGTTTAATAATAGCTATTTTATCCATGAGATATTTCTGATTTGAAAGAATTATGCTTATTTTTTACAAAAAATTCGGGCGTTGAAATGCTTAAATATTCTGCTTTGCAAAATTTATACAATTCAGAACAGCCCGAAATCCTTCATGTGGTACTGCGATTGATCATGTCTGAACGACCAAATTTCTCCGCCGATAATCATTAACGCAGAGAATCTCCCCTACGATATTCGGCGGCGCTGTCAAGGATTTGTCTGGAAGTTTCTTCATCTGTCTGGAATCCGAAAGTCATTGTACCGAGACAGAGACGGGAAACAGTCAATCCAGTTTGACCGAGTTTAGTTGTTGCTAATGTCATGTTAGAAGAGGAAAGGAATTCTACTTAGGCTACTACAGACGCTTGACGACGGCTCTGTGAAATTAGCCATTCTTGCAATTTCGGGTCACTGTATACTTCATCGGCAATAAAATGATCGCCTTCCGGCAGGAAGGTAAAATCTACTGTTCCCCCCAGTCCGCGCAAGATATCGACAATCTGCTGTGCATCCTCAATCGGCAGTTTTTCGTCCTTTCCACCTTGGAATATTTGGATAGGAATGTCCTTAAGGGCAGCTATTTGGCTTGCTTCTAATGTTTTGGGTACACGACCAGACACTGCTACCAGACCAGCGAAGCGAGTAGGATGAGAAGCAGCGATATGCCATGCCCCAGCCGTACCTAAACTAAATCCAGATAAAATCACACGGGACGGATCTATGGGTTGGGAGGTGATGAGATTATCCAACAAAGCAATTACGTCAGATTCTCGATCTACCCAGGTTTGTCCTTCAGGAAGTTGGGGAGCTACAAAGACATAAGGTAACGAGCTTGACTCATCCACGAAACGAGGTAAACCCCATTTGAGTAGCACATTTAGATCATTACCGCGATCGCGTGCGCCATGTAGAAATAACACAAGAGGCGCGGGTTTTTTGGCATCATCAGAGACAGGCGAGAAAAGATAAGGCAATAAATGAGAGCGGTGTTCGATAGGCATAGTTGTAATTCCTCAAGTGTGTGTTTGATTTAGGAATTGGGGACTAGAAATCATCTAATCCCCTTTAATGGCAAACGTTTCTAGACTTCAGCCGTATTTTCTCAGACCTCTTTGGTGATTTAAGCTACTACAAGGCTCTTATCTACTTGTGGAGTAGGTACTTTAGATTCAACTGCCGTACCCTTGAAGAAGTCGGGGTTCGCTTGGGTATAGAACTTGTAAGGATTATTGAATACATAAGCCTTAAAGTCCGCTTCAGAAATCACACCTTCTTGTACCAAATCCCAGCTTTCCGCTAGTGGATCGGTCAAATCTGGTACATCCCAGTGACCAACATCTGAGGAATAAATGGCGTTGATTTTCACACCCAAGGGATTGGCTTTATCGTTGAATGCTGCTGCAATGGTGCGATCGTCAGACTCGGAACCAAAGAAGAAACTATTTACCCAGCGATCGCGGATGTCTTCAATTGTTTCAATCCCGGCTGCGGCAAAATCTTCTAGTTCGCTACCAACGGGTGAGCGGCTGTGACGGTTGAAGGAAGAACCCAAGACACTCTTTGTTAGTTCCTCTTTATTCAGAGGATGTGCTTCCAGGAATTCGCTACCAAAACGCTCAAACAACACGAACAACTCATCAGCATTGGCGAATTCTGGGTTGTAGTTTTGCAGTCCTTTAAGATTCCGCTTGGAGAAACGATCTACTAAATGAATGTATACATGAGCGCCCCAATCTGCGCCACCTTCCAGCATGGCTACGCGCAATTGTGGGAAACGTTTGGTAACACCACCAAAGAACAGTGCTTTGGCAAATGCTTGGGAACCATCGGCGAAATGACCGATGTGGTTGTTCATGTAGTTACTGATGGAGGAGCGCCCAGTCCAACCTTGACTGCCGTAATGGGTAGTAACGGGTACACCTAATTCAACAGCCTTCGCCCAGAATGGATCGTAATCATATTCACTATCCAATCCGTAAAAGTCAATGTAGGAGGAATACTTGGCGATTTCAGGATATTGATCTGCTGGATATTTATCAGCGATCGCCTTAATTGGCCGTTTCACACCACCAGGAATATTTGCTACTTTTAGACCTAGTGTTTTCACTGCAAATTCTAACTCCTCAACGGCTTCTTGAGGATTACCCATCGGGATACCAACTACAGGTGTCAAGCGATCGCTATATTTCCGGTACAAGTCAGCATGATAATGATTGACTGCCCGTTGCAGTGCTTGACGGTTCTCTTTACTTGCTCCTGCCGGTGCCAAAACATTATTCGGAAACAGTACCGAATAATCTGACCCCTGCTCTGCTTGACGCTCATAGAACAGTTCAGGAAGAGTATAAGTAGCGAGATCCAAAGTATTGCGGGTTACTCTCGCCCACCAAGGCGATCGAATTGTGCGGTTGTACTGGCGTTCTTCTGGAGTTTGTTGATACCAGTCTTTACCATTGCTCTTGGAATTGAGACGAGAAGCTTCCGCCTTGCGTAATTCATCTACGAGTTTTGAGCCACCGTATTTAGCAATGTAATCCTCAAGCGCCGGAGTGAAATCATTGGTATGAACATCAGTATCAATTATCGGATAATCAAGGTTTGCTTTGATTGCGGCGGAACGGGAAGTTTTTAATCTGCTATATTCAGCCATGTTTTTTCCTTGAATAAATGACAGAAGTAGTGCTGAGAAATGAGTTATGGGTGCTGAGTACAACAAAACAAACGAGAGTTGGTTGATATTTATCGCGCACTGACTCACCACAAGAGCATCTACAGCACTCGAAACTCACTACTCTTTTTGCTTTTTTGCTTGTAGTAAGGACTTTAGTCCTAAGTTCACCTAGTAGTTCGCCAAGGAAACTTGGCGGGGTAAAGGGCAAGGGGGAAAGGGAAAAGATGTTTACTCCTTTAACCTTTCCCCTTTTCCCAGCCCTCACCTAACAATTTTGGGTTGGCAGACTACTAGTGGTCTGTCCCATTAATTTTGCGGGGTTATAATCAAGTGTGATTAAATAGCAATGTGGATGCATTGGTATTCACAAGCAGACAAGCGATCGCAGAAGAAGGAAAAAGGGTGTATGAGCAAAAAGTATCAAATTAATCTGAGTGAATCACAGAGGGAAGAACTACTGGCTCTAGTCAAAAAGGGTTCAGCAAAAGCCAGAGAAATTCGGCGTGCACACACATTACTAATGGCTGCGGATGGCAAGACTGATGAAATAATAGCAGAAATATTAC
>NZ_WBKL01000054.1:0-9224 GCF_015714705.1 Nostoc sp. NZL
GGCAGGGGGCGGGGGGCAGGGGGGAAAATTCTTCTCCCTTGCTCCCTGCTCCCTGCTCCCTTGCTTCTTCCCGACTCCCCACTCCCCACTCCCCATTCTCTTTTGGTTCAAAATTTCCCATTTGGGTTAGTCTAACTCCTAAACTAGAAGGATGAATAAGACTCATATAGTTAGAGATAATAAGCTGTAAAGAAAGATTTCATTTAGTTCTATCCCGCAATTAGCTCAAAATGCAGACACGCAAGCTACTCGACTGGTGGCAAACATTCACACCAATAGCGCGAATCGTGGCGATCGCGTTATTCGTTCCGCTGCTAGTTCTTAATGGTTGGGCACTTTCGGTATTTTTTGATTATTTCCATTCTCTCATAGTCATTTTAGTCGGAGCCTCAGTGCTAGCATTTCTGCTCAACTACCCCGTGAGCTGGATGGAGCATCATGGTGCTAGGCGAGAGCAAGTCGCTATTCTAGTATTTCTCTTGGCTTTATCGATTTTATTGGCGTTGGGTGTTACACTTTTTCCGCTGGCCCTTACCCAAGCTCAACAACTGGTAGCTCGCTTGCCAGAGTTAATCGACTCTGGACGCTCTCAGTTAATGATATTAAACGAAAAAGCTGAGACTTTTGGCTTACCGATTAACCTCGATGCTCTGGTAGTGCAAATCAACGATCGCGTCAAGGGACAATTGCAAGCGATCGCTGGACAAGTTTTAAATCTGGCGGTAGTTACAGTCACTAGTCTGCTAGATATTCTCTTGACGATGGTTTTGACTTTCTACCTTTTACAGCATGGAGGTGAACTTTGGCAAAGTTTAGTAGAATGGTTACCCTCTAAATTCCGTGATCCTTTCTCCAAAACAGTCCGCCTGAGCTTCCAAAATTTCTTCATCACCCAGCTAATTTTATCGACGTGTATGGCATCGGCCCTCATTCCTACCTTTTTGTGGCTGAAAGTGCCATTTGGTCTACTATTTGGCCTAACTATTGGTCTGATGGCTCTCGTCCCCTTTGGCGGTTCTGTAGGTATCGCCCTGACTACATTATTGGTAGCCTTGCAAGATTTCTCAATGGGTGTGAGAGTGTTGATAGCGGCAGTAATTGTACAGCAAATTCTCGAAAACTTAATCGCTCCCAGAATTTTAGGCAGCTTTACGGGTTTAAATCCAGTTTGGATTTTAATCTCGGTTTTGACAGGGGCAAGAATTGGTGGATTGTTGGGTGTAATAGTGGCAGTACCCACAGCTGTTGTAATTAAGACTGCTTTAAGTGCCTTGCGTCCTGGGAGCCTAAGCAACGAGGCAGACGACAGCGCCACTGGGGAAATAACTGCACCTATTGCAGCAAACGAGTCCCTGAAAGCTGACGCTAAAAACACTCTGAGCATTTCTGAAGCGACATTACCTTAAGGAGGCAGGAGGTTTTCTGCCTCCTCATTGTGGCTCGATGATGGAACCCATAAACAAAAGATTTCCCGTCTGATTATCCCTAATGGCACAGAAGAAGGGACGCTCAACAATCATTCGGAACGGTTCTGGTTCTTCTCTCAAAGATGTTGCTACTATTCCCACTGAAGTAGCCGCAGCCGCTTCGGTGCCTTCTTCGTTCACTTCCACAAACGTTTTATGCTTAACTTGGCTAATGGCAAAATTTTTACCCATGCCGGAAAAATTGGCTTTGTCGCTGAAAGCCTCTTCCATGCCTAAAGTTTTCAAGGCATCATTGAGTGTAACGTCGTAATCTATTTTGAAGCGGGGTAGGCGAATAAAGCCTTTTTGTTTGTTGAACTGAGTCATCCATTTTTGCCAGTTCTCAACATTTAAGTTTTGATAGAAGGCTTTGAGGTTAGAGTTTTGTTTGGGCAGGAAGATATAAAAACTCAACTTCCCATCTTTACCGTAAGGTAAACTAACTGCCTGAAACTGTTCGTTTTCATAGTACCTGTAGTCACCTTCCTGGGACATCATTGGGTGTTGTTTTCGTCTACCAGATGTGATGTAAAAAGGGTATTGAGCGGTTTGACTTTTGTCAAATTCGTTACTCCAATTGCCTTTAAAATATATGGCATTAATCAGAAACAATACTTGATTAGGTTCAATTGTTTCAACTATTTTAGTAATTTTACCCTTAGTATTTTCTTCTACCCAGTTATTGATAATACTAGATGCGGCGGCATCTTTAAAGTTTAAATTGCTGACCTTAGCTTGATAGAAATCCTGGGTTCTCTTGAGGAAGTCTGGCGCAAAGCTAACATCTTGATTTGCCCAAAGTGAGTTAGCAATGCTCAGTTGTACTTTCGCATCCTGATTGTCTAAAAGTTGCTTTAATACCGCCGCGTAAGAAGAGTTGATTTCTGGTAGATTCATTCCCTGTAATTCCAGGGTTTTTGCCATTGCTTGTTGAGTCGAGCCGCTAGCGCCGTTGTAGGTCATAGCAAGAGCGATCGCTACACTCGAAGGTGAGATAAAAACATTCTTCTCATTATCATCTTTCAGAACTTCTGAAAATAGTTTAAATCCAAACTTGTTGCTAGAGTCAACTATTCTTGTATCAGTCTTGACTGTTTTTTTTTGCAATGGAGTTTCTGGCTGAGGTAAACTAGATTGGGCGAGGGCATTTTTGTTACTCTCGACTTGAGAACACCCTAATACGCTGAATAGAACAACACTTGCAGCTGCCAGAGCATAACGTCTGCCCAGACTCACACCGTAACGTCTTTGCAAGAAATTTTCTTTCGCATCACTCAATTTTTGCCGATTCATTCTGCTACCTCACTTGCCAAAGATTCCCGATCTGTGCTCATGCTTGACGCAGATACTGTGTCAATGATTAACTATTGCATTTGCTGCAATAGAAAAATAGGACTGTTACAGTTTTTGTAACAGCAAGTTACTAGCTCAAAGGAATTAAACACAACTTATTAGAGTTGCTAATTCCTAATTGAAGCGGCTATGCAGACGAATTATGAACAATCTGGATTTTTAGGAATTTTCTTATTTATATATAAAAGTATTGTAGACTACTTAATCACAAAATAACCACCACTCTTGGTTTTTAAAGATCAAATCACGTTTCTCAGTTCACGAAATACCAAACTTTTGTAGGGACATACGGCTGTAGGCCCCTATAAAGGTTCAAATAGATGAAAAACGCTGTAATAGTTGTGCGCCCTTATTTTAATTGATAGGTACACTCCACCAAGCTAAACTATAAGGTTGAGTCGCTTCATTTAACTTTTGACGAAACTGGACGCGGATTTTGTAATTGCCAGTAGCAGCAACGGGGCAGAAAATATGTTCTACACTATCAATTTGGCTGGCTGAGGAACAAACAGTACCAGCATCTGAATTTTGAGCATCGGCTTTTACTAAGTATAGGTCGAGATTATTTAAGCCGCGATCGCGAAAATTTTCGCCCATGTCATATTGCTGGTTTTTATTTTTATCGTTGAGTTCTACTAATCGATCCCAACTAAGGGTAACAGCAACAAAACTTCCCTGCTTTAACGGTTTGGCTAATATATAGTCAACATAGGCTCCAACATCCACTGTGCGATAATCCCAACCAATAGCCGGCACCGCAGCTGATGCCTGCCATTGACCAGCACTAAATTGCTGATAAGCGCGAAATACATTTAAATGACCCGCTCCCATTTGTGCATCTAAAGGAATCTTTGGATCTTTATAAGCATCAGAATCTAGCCAGTTTTGATTTTGTTTATCAATTAGTGTTCGGCCCATTCCCAACCGTAAGCCATCGCCGCTATCTAGGATTTTGTCTGCTGAATTTAGCAATACAGCTTTCATTACTTGATGACGCCGAGCATCAATGCTCCAGTTGCGTTGTTTTGTCCGCATCTGTCGGTCAGCAAGTTCCTGCAACAGAGCAACAGTAGCCGTAACTTGAGGCGCTGCAAAACTCGTACCTGTAACCTTATTCAATTTGCCGTCTGGATTGAGCAAGGAAATATTATTCCCAGGAGCAACTAAACTGATAGCGCGACGCCCATCAAGATTAAACTCCTTGCCAGCTAGCCTTCGACTCGCTCCTTGGTTAGCACCCGCCAGATTAGCCACGTCTACTTTGTTAAAAACTCCCCCTCTGCGAGATGAAAAAGCCACGTTCATTCCGTTAAAATTATCTGTAGGAATCGGAATACCGCCCTTACCTTGGTTGCCTGCGATCGCATACAAAACATCATGAACGCGACTAGACCAGTCAACACATAAAGTTAGTAAAGCATTGCCATCTAAAATAGCCTCTGGTCTAGGATCGCGGCTCAGAGGTTCACCAAAGCTAAAGTTAATGGCACGGACATCGCCACTATTTTGTAGCGCTATGTGCTGGGCCGATAAGCACTCTTCTGGCTGACCCATGTTTTTAGTGGAACCCACCGCAGACGAATACAGTCGCGCTCCCGGAGCAACTCCCGGCAAAGCTTTGTCTTGACTCACCATGACACCAGCGACATTGTAGGCATGGGGATCAACACCGCTATTAGACTTAGCTGGCCCATTGCGTAAGAACACCGCTGCTAAAGATATGGCGCGATTTTTAGACACCGCCTTATCCCAGCCAAACATTCCCGGTCGGCCAATTTCCACTTGACCAATAGCAATCTTACGACCGATTAAATTATAAGGAGGTTGGTGTAGCTTCAGAGCATCAATGCCGTTAGTTCCTAAAGCAGATTCTAAAGCCGAAGCAATTACCGGCGCACTCAGACAAGATGCACTTAATCCCCAAATTATCCAGGTTAGTTTTTTAGTCATTTGTCATTTGTCATTGGTCATTGGTCATTGGTAAAGAATTAGGAGTTAGGAGTTATTATTCTCCCTCTGCTCTCCATTCCCCAAAAAAGCCGGGATCAAAGTTATGAGTCTTGCTCAATGTTTTGTTACAATGCGTACAGACGAGGACGCTTAAAAACCCACTAGCCATGACCCAAAACCTATCTCAAAAGCCCATTGTAATTTCTCCATCTATCCTATCAGCCGATTTTAGTCGTCTGGGTGACGAAATTCGCGCCGTAGACGCGGCCGGAGCAGATTGGATTCATGTTGATGTCATGGACGGTCGTTTTGTACCTAATATTACGATAGGCCCTCTGATTGTGGAGGCGATTCGTCCGGTTACGACCAAGCCACTGGATGTCCACTTGATGATTGTGGAGCCAGAAAAATATGTAGAGGGATTTGCTAAGGCGGGTGCCGATATTATCTCTGTACACTGTGAGCATAATGCTTCCCCACACCTGCACCGCACCTTGGGGCAAATTAAAGAGCTTGGTAAAAAAGCTGGAGTTGTACTTAATCCTGGTAGCCCTCTAGAGCTAATTGAATACGTTCTAGATTTATGCGATTTAGTACTGATTATGAGCGTCAACCCTGGTTTTGGTGGTCAGAGCTTTATCCCTGGTGTATTACCCAAAATCCGCAAGTTGCGTCAAATGTGTGATGAACGTGGTCTTGACCCTTGGATTGAAGTGGATGGAGGACTCAAGGCAAATAATACCTGGCAAGTTTTGGAAGCGGGAGCTAATGCAGTTGTCGCCGGTTCAGCTGTATTTAACGCTAAGGATTATGCTGAGGCTATTACATCAATTCGCAACAGCAAGCGTCCTACCCCAGAATTAGCCAAGGTTTAATTCATTTTTGGATTAAATGTACTCCACAAAAATTAGGGTGGGCAATTTGCCCACTTTATTTTTATTTAGACATAAAAAACTGGAAGTTATTCAAGTTTTGAACTTCCAGTAGTTGCTATATAAATTGAAAATTTAGAAAACAGAGATAATCCAGGTTGGGAGGACTAGGATTACAATAGTCGAAAGAAAAGCGTATGAACTACTAGTTCTACCAGCCACGACTAACGATTTTACCGAAACTTTTCTATTTCCGTTTCTGGTATTGGTGTTAAGCGTTTGCTTTATTAACTAAAGCAACACCAATCACAGGATAAGAAGTTTTATAAGTATTACTCGCACCGTCTGCAGTCGGTGAAAGCTCTGTAAAGTTTGGATTGGGAGAAGCTACCGCTCCAAATTCTCTTTGCTCAGACTTCCTCGAAAATAGAACCACCAGTAGCAACGGTTTGATCATCGATCTTGGCCTAGGAGTTATTTACTCCATGACATGCTGACTACTTTTGTAATCAGTTTGATTTACTTCATAGTCAGAACTAATCATTGATTTTATTTTTTAAAATTAACTTGCTTGCCGCCAATCACCTCTATTTTTGTTGAAGTTGTAGTTTTTATTAGTTTACCAATCTCATCAATATATATTTGCCATTTTGGCAGATTTTTTTAAAAATATCAAATGAATCACCGCTATAGAAAACCTGCCATGCTAGAAATTTTTAATTAGCATAGCAGGCTCTCCTCTCAGGCACTCTAGGGCAGAATCTATTGATTCCAAATAGCCTTTAATTGAATCCACAGCGTTTCAAGGAAATATCTTGAGTACTTTCTGGCTTTATTTGCGATTTCATTGATTGATGATCGTTAATTTGTTGTACCAATCTCTGATCTAAACTACCACCACGAATTTCTGATTTTTGCTTTCCGACTACTTCCAGATAAGCTAGGTCTTTGATTTTGCTTAAGCAGCTGGATGACACATTACTATCAGATATTGAATCATTAGCATGCTTCAGCATTTTTATATTTTCACTTTGCTGGTGATTTGGCCTACTGGCTTTAGAGTTTTCTTTTAGCAACCGATTATAGGTGCGATATGGAATGTAATGGAGAGGATTATAGCCAGCAAATCGCAGCATTAAAACACATGCCCAGGAATATTTTCCAGCAAGAATTGCTTCAACTACTTTGTCAAATTGTTGAGCTTTCACTGTTTTGTCTAAGTTACTACTAATGCCAGCAATGTCTTGATTCATCATAGTTTTTAATTATCTGAGATGAAGTAAACTAGTTTAGCTTTTGCGATTGTTGGTGTTTCAATTGAGGCTTACAAACTGCTTAGTTAGTGAAAGGTAAATTTTTACCTTTTGTCTTTTCATATGACTGGTAGGACAAAAGTCTCACGTGGCTCTTGGTAGATACAATGTGTCCTTTTAAACTTTTTCAACTCCTAATTCAACAAAGTTTATCTGTTCAAGCGGTTGTATTTCTTACTACTGCTGAATTAGGCATTTTCCGGGAAATTTGCATATTTTTTGGGTTAGTAGAGAAAATTTATTTATTTTTGGTCGTTAACAACGCTATTCGTCTTTATACTATTTTTTGCCGTTAATGTCATCTACTAAATTAACAGATTTATAAGTTAAAGTTACTGAATATATTTCGCTACTTACATGCATATTGTGCAACTTTTAATTTTGTCCCCTTTTGCTAGTTTGTGAGGGGTCTTACCCCCCACACAATATCAATTTAAACCTTTTATTATTGTCGAGTCGCTAGAAAATATTACCATTAACCATGAGGTAAAACAACTTCTAAAAATAGTAATTTTATAGAGGCTGTAAAGAAATGAGCAGCCATAAGTATTGAAAATATATTTTAAATATTTTCAACTATATAATATTATTTATTGACTTTGTAAATATTGATTTGCAAAGCCTACGGTTTTAGCTAATCTAAATAAAATGGCTGTAAACTACTCATGAAATACTCATGAAGATTATCTAGGAATTACAGATAGCCTAGTTCTGAAAGATAATTAGTGATGAGTAGTAATACAGAGATCTTTAACTATCATCAACTTGGTTAAGCAAAACATCTATAATAAGATGTTCTTAACAAAAAAATGTAGGCAGCTAAACTTGTGCAATTTTAGATAATTTATTAATAAAAACAAAGGTAATTAACAGAGGATGTTGCTAAACTAATTCAGCAACCTTTTGTGTCTATATTAATATTTAATATATTTATATAAGTGAGATTAAAAATGTATCGGTAGTTATGCTAAATGCTAAGAAAAACAACTAATTACTAGAAGCTATTAATTAGTGCCTTGCTTTAAGAGGATACCTCGGTCTAGAACAAGGATATAGTCGACATGATGAAGGTGATACAAGCTTGATTAATCTAGACTAAGTTATGTTGAAATTGGTGGCCCAAATCGCTATCTAGGGTACTAGTTGCTTTATCTAAAATTAGAATTGCTGTGTTCTTAATCAGTGCGCGAGAAAATGAAGCAAGAATAATTTCTCTGAGTGATTTTCGGTAATGCCACAATGTTCGCCAATAGTGACATAAGGAGAGTTTCTCATCCTTGAGGGCATTCAAGTTTTCGGTAAGGTCTAAGAGTAGGACATATCCTGTCCAGCTAGCTTCACCTATGGCTGGATTACTTAATGTGCGATCGCCTTTAACTCGCCAGACAACTATATAATGAATTTCTTGCCAATTAGCTACCCACGGGTTATAATATGAGTCCAGCTTCCTAAGACTCGCCCTCACTGCTAGCACTTCCAAGAGCAAGCGAGTTGAAGCCTCTCGTTCAATAGTTACGTTTGACAGAATTAGCTGCACCCGACCCTGGCAAACTGAATAGAGAAAATTTGTATTGTCTTCAGTTTTCCCATCTAGACCGTAGATATTTGTCTCTTCGCCTAGTTGAAACTCATGGAGAACACAAACTTCGGTAAGTTGCGATTCTAGGTTTGTATCCTCTGCAACTAACCTCAAAAATTTGAGTATAGCCACTTTTGGAGTGGGAGACTGTTGGTTACTTAATTTCACATCTCCCCGAACTCTTGATGACGAAGAGGAGTTCATGGTTTAACTTCGGTTTTTTGGGTAAACTTACTAACTTGTGCGACGTGAGTATTTATAGAGCAAAAAAATTGATAATTCTTTCGCTGATTTGGTTTTACATCATTACAATAGCCTATGTAAAACGCAATTCCTTGTGTTTTTAATCACCCAATGCTTCAATTTCATTTCTCAGATTTATGGCTAAAGCTAGTAATAGTTGCATTTTTTGAAAGAGTGGTCTTGAATTCTCAATCCTTCAACTCTTACCATTACTGAAATTTTCCTTCGCTTCCGGAAACACTCGGAAAATAAAATCACAAATCTAGACTCTGCTTTCTTAGATGAAGACAGGCTAAATTTGGCATTGCGCACAGTATACAGCACTTGCGTCTATTATGAGGTACACTAGATTAAAATATAAATACTTTTAAATGAAGTCATATTCTGTCGATCTACGAGAAAAAATAGTTGCAGCACATCTTGAGAAAAACATCTCAATCAGGAAAGT
>NZ_WBKL01000075.1:0-21865 GCF_015714705.1 Nostoc sp. NZL
GTGGTGGTGATGGATAATTTATCCGCACATAAACTAGATTCAATTGTGCCAATGATTGAAGCTGTAGGTGCGAAAGTTATCTGTTTATCCTCATATTCCCCCGATTTTAATCCAATTGAACTATGGTGGTCACAACTTAAATCTTTTTTACGCAGTTTCGCTCCAACTACAACAGAAATGATTGATAAGCTAATCTCAGTTGCACTCGAATTAATAAATCCTCAACATTTAAGAAACTGGTTTGCTAGTTGCTGCTACTGTACCTCATAACAGCCGTAGATGCTGTAAAATATCCGTTCCGAGATTTCAGCAGGAGCGGTGTTTTGCTTGGTATCAACGCAAATACCCTCGTCTCGTTGTTAGATGAGAACGTCAAAAGGTTTATTTTGACGCATTCATTGACCTCGCTACCATTCACATCTGGATTAACAAAATATTATTAGTGGGATAGGTTCTAATTAATATATTTTTCGTTAGATTGTGACTGTGCTTTTGAGCGCATATCTTCGCCCACAGTTACGTTCAACTGGTCACCAATTAATAAAACAGCGGCGCTCATCGACAGCCAGAGCATTAAAACTATCACAGCCCCTACAGCACCATAGACTTTATTATAATTACCAAAATTCGCCACATAAAGCCGAAATAGGGCAGACAACATTGCCCAGAAAACAGCTGCTAAAATTGCTCCAGGCATCATTGGCGTACCTGGGTTCCACTGGCTTGGGCCATAGCGATAGACAAAGCTAAAGGCGACAGCAACAATACTTAAAGCTAAAGGCCAGCGTAACAGCTGCCAAAGATGCAACAAGAAAATCAAAGAACCATTTCCGCGTACTACCATTCCCAACAGTAGGTCACTGGTAAACACTAAGAAAGAAGCCAGCACTAAAAGCAACATAGTACCGACTGTTAATCCCAGAGAGACGAGCTTGGCTTTCCAAAAGGGACGGATCTTTTCTGAAGGAATTTGATGGATTTGGTCAAAGGCGGTCATAGCGGTACTCACCGCCCCAGAAGCAGTCCAAATTGCTAATACAAAGCTTAGAGAAAATAAACCACTATTTCTAGAATTGGTAATTTCTGTGGTGGCAAAATCACGAATCAGAATCAGGGCTTCTTCAGGTAGGACTTGACTGAGTTGAACCGCCAATTGTTTAAAGGTGGCTTGCAAAGATTCTGCCAACAAACCAATGGCTGTGAGGACAGCAAGAATTGCTGGAAACAACGATAACATGGCGTTGAAGGCGATTTCTGAGGCCAGTCCCATCAGTCGTCTTTCGATTGTCCTGGCAAAAGTTTTTTTGAGTGTGCGCCAATTGAGGTGGCGAAAGAAGCGAAAAAAACGAGGCTTTGGCATGATTTAGAGTTAAAACTGGTTGACTTTATTAACTACTGTGCCAAATTTTGCGTAGCGATCGCATCTATCTTTTTACCGCAACAACACCGAGTGGGAAGTCTAATGACTCTTGACTAATGACTAATGACTAATGACCATTGACTAATAACTAATGACTATTTATTTATGAATCAAGATTTAACACAACAGTGGTTGACAGAAATCCAGGTACTCAAAGAGCAGATGGCGGGACTTCAAAACGATCGCGATGCGGCTTGGGAAAGTGCCCAAAAATGGCGTCAGCTTTACAACACAGAAGCAGAACAACGGCGTACAGATGCCCAACTGTCCCAACAAGCGATCGCATCGCTCAAGGCAGACCTACATAAACTCCAGGGTCATGAGGTCGACACATTGGCTGTTGGGACACCAGTAATTGCGATCCAACAAGAAATAGAACAACTACAATCTGTGGAGGACTTGCAAGCTAAACTCATCGCCGTAATCAAAGAACGCGATCGCCTCTTGCAAGCTTTGAAAACTGAGCAGGATAACCATGCCCAAACGCGCAATAGTTTGACTACTGCCTTGGGTGATGCTATTGATAGCTTGACACGGGAACGAGCCGGAGGAGAAAAAAAGAGTCAATGACGCGCGTGAACTTCAGTGTTTTTGAATTGTTACAGCAGTTTTTAGGTATTTAGACCACAACTGAGATGGGGAAAAAGAAGAGACGCGATTTATCGCGTCTTTGTGATTTTCATCAAATAAACCTTAACCGAACAGCAGAGTGGTATCAATACGGTTCGGATAAGCATTTTTCACTTTCCTTGTGGTCTGGGGAAAGGGTAAGGGGTAAAGGGTAAAGGATGTATTCAAAACCTTTCCCCTTTTCCCTTTGCCCTTTAACCGAACCGTATTGAGAGTGGTATAGGTAACGCTAAGTAGGTTGGCGTAAATAATTATCGTTGGAAAAAGGCAGGGGGCAGGGGGCAGGGAGCAGGGGGAGAAAGGGTTTGAGCCTTGTTTACTTTTATTCACACAGTTTGGTTTTATTGTGCCGACTTACTTATCCTTGTCTCGGCTGAATGCCAGATGCAATTAATGTCTCTATCGAATTGCTATCAAGGGGTTGGGAGAAAAAATATCCCTGTGCGTATTTGCATTTCATCGCTCTAAGTTGTGTCAGTTGTTCTACATTTTCTAGACCCTCTCCTATTACATCTATATTTAGACTCTGTGCTAGGGTGATGATCGCTTGAACAATCTCCAAGTTTTCTCCATTAGCACCAATCTTAGTAATAAACGAACGATCAATCTTCAAGGCATTACTTGGAAAGCGGTGCAGGTAACTCAAGGATGAATAGCCTATGCCAAAATCATCTAAGTGTAATTGGATATTCATTTGTTGCAGTTGCAAGAGCATAAAAGCTGCTGATTGAATATTTTCCATAAGTACACTTTCGGTAATTTCCAGTTTTAAGCTGCCGCCTTCTAGACCAGTGTCTTGGATAATTTGGTTAATTTGCTCAATCAATCCAGGTTGTGAAAACTGTTTAGTGGAAAGATTGACACTGATTGTCAAGGGTGGGTCAGTAGGAAATTGTATTTGCCAAGCCCGCATCTGCCGACAAGCCTCGCCCAGTACCCAATAACCAATAGGGATAATCAGCCCAGTTTCTTCCGCCAGTGGAATAAAGTTGTCAGGAGGAACTAATCCGTGTTGTGGGTGCTGCCAGCGAACAAGAGCCTCGAAGCCAATAATCTTGCAAGTTTCTAACAAAACAATTGGCTGGTAGTAAACCTGAAACTCATGGCGTTCAACTGCCCGTCGTAGATCCATCTCTAACTCTAATAGTTTTGTTACTTGGCTGTACATGGTTGAGTCAAATATCTCATGGCGTGCCTTACCCAATGCCTTAGCGCGATACATTGCAATGTCAGCATCGCGCAGGAGTTCCTCTGGATGGTTATAACTACCCTTGCTCAGGGTGATGCCAATGCTGACGGTGGTAAATACTTCGTACCCGCTGAGTTGGAACGCAGATGTCAAAGCTTCGTGTATTCGCTCCACTACACCTGTTACGTCATTGATGTTGTTGAGATCATCAAGCAAAATTGTAAACTCATCTCCCCCTAAACGGGCAACTGTGTCTCCAGAGCGCAGGCAATTCTCCAATCTGCGAGCCAGGGCAGTTAGTAGTTGATCGCCAATCATATGGCCGAGACTGTCGTTGACAACTTTGAAGCGATCTAGGTCTAGAAAGAGAACAGCGAATGTATAGTCTGTACGTCGTTTTGCCAGCATGAGCGCACGCTCTAGCCGTTCAAGAAATAAGGCGCGGTTTGGCAGACCGGTTAATATATCGTGAAAGGCATCATAAATTAATTGCGCCTCTGCAAGTTTTAGAGCAGTAATGTTGCGAGCGATACTCAAGACAAAATATACTGAACCATCGTTAGCCAATTCAGGCACAAGCCGGGTATGGTAATGTCTTGTTTGGGAAGCGATCGCTAGACTGCATTCAAACTCTGTCTCTTGCTTAGTTTGGAAAACTTGCTGGAGCTTGCGATCGCATATCCGGCAAAATTCTTCCGGCAGACTTAACTCTGCGTTTGTTTTGCCGATAAATATTTCGGCTGATATCCCTGTAACCTTTTCAATAGCTGGATTAACGTAAACATAGCGCAATTGAGAGTTAAATCTGGAAATAATATCGGGTGCATTTTCAACTAGTGCTTTGAATTCTTGCTGGCGACGCGCTAGTGCCTCCAATATCTGCTTACGCTCGGTGATATCTTGAAAGACCAAAACTGCACCCGTGATGTTACCGTTGTCATCTTTAATAGGTGCAATACTATCATCAATTGGTATTTCTACACCGTTTCTAGCAATAAGTATTGTCTGTTCTGGTAGACCGACAGTAACGCCAGACTGAAGGACTTGCGTTATCGGACTTTCAATTATTACACGAGTTTTTTCATGAGTAATATTGAATACTTCTGTTGCTTCTTTACCGAACGCATCTGAATAATTCCAACCCGTCATTACCTCCGCAATAGGATTCATAAAAGTCACAGTTCCAGATGCGTCGCTAGTAATTACAGCATCTCCAATACTTTTAAGTACAGTAGTCAGCCATTGTTCATTCTGCTTTAATTTTTTTTCCGTTCGATGTTTGGAAAGGGTAATTTCAATAGTGAATTTTAATTCTTTTTCTTTGAAAGGCTTGAGAATGTAGCCAAATGGCTCTGTTACCTTTGCTCGATCCAATGTTGATTCATCTGCATTAGCAGTAAGATATATTATTGGAACATTAAAAATATTATGAATTATCTGAGCGGCCTCCACACCGTCCATCTTCCCTTTGAGATGAATATCCATTAAAACTAAATCTAGAGAATCATCTGCTGCCTTCTTAATTGCTTCTTCTCCAGAATCGGCAAGTCCCAGAACAGTGTATCCAAATTTCCTTAGCCGATTTTGTATATCCATTGCCACGATGATTTCATCTTCAACAATTAATATATTTACTGGGTTCATGATTTTGTTTAACTGATAAATTTAGAAATCTTTAGTCGGGAATGTAATTTTATACTTCACTCCGTTATCGCTGATAAAATCGATATTGCCTTGTAGTTGATGTGTTAGACCTTTTACTAATCGCAAACCTAATGATTCTGTAGCTTGAAAGTCAAAATCTTGGGCAAAACCGACACCATTATCACTGATAGTAAGTGTAAATAAATTGGGTTCTATAGAGCAAAAGTCAATACAAATTTCTCCCATTTCTCTTTGGGGAAAGGCATATTTTAGGGAATTTGAAATAAGTTCGTTGATAATTAAGCCGCAAGGAATAGCTGCATCAATGACTAGAAAAACCTCCTCAATATTCATTTTCAAAGTAATAGCACTGGAATTAACGTTATATGAATAAAACAAATTAGTTATTAAATCTTGGATATAGTCAGCAAAATTAATCCTTGCCAAGTCTTGAGATTGATACAGTTTTTCGTGGATCAGAGCCATTGATTCAATCCGGTTCTGGCTATCTTTGAATACCTCAAGGGCTTGATTGTCCTTGAGATACTCTGCTTGTAGGTTGAGCAGACTAGAAATAATCTGTAAATTATTTTTTACCCGGTGATGAATTTCTTTCAATAGCACCTCTTTTTCTTGAAGCGATGCTTTAATTTGCTCCTCTGCTTGTTTACGCTCCCGTCTCACCTGTGCCTCACGTAACTCGCGGGCAACAGCAGGGATAAGTCGTGCTAAATTGCCTTTGATAATATAATCATGGGCACCAGCTTTCATGGCTGCTACTGCGGTATCTTCACCAATAGTTCCTGAGACGATAATGAATGGCAGGTCAAGCCCACTTTCCTTGACCTGCTTCAATGCAGCAGGGGCGCTAAAAGTGGGCATGGAATAATCGCAAATGACGATATCCCATGTTTGCCCTGCGATCGCAGCTTTCATGGCTGTGGGTGTATCAATCCGTTCAAAGGTTACTTCATAGTCACCACGTTGCAGTTCACGCAGCAGCAAGAAAGCATCGTCTTCTGAATCCTCAACAAGTAATACGCGCAGAGGTATACCCATGTAATTCGTAATTCGTAATTCGTAATTAAGAAAGTCAGCCTTGCATCTATAACCTGATTTTGGAGGATTGGAAATTTATACCCTTGGGGGTGATTCGTTTAAGACAAACCAGTACAACCCTAGTTGGCGCACTGCTTCACTGAATTGGGAAAAGTCTACTGGTTTGCGAACATAGCTATTAGCACCCAAACTGTAGCCATTGATTAAGTCTTGCTCCTCCTTGGAAGAAGTGAGAATGACAACAGGAAGGATTTTTGTCCTGTCGTCGGTTCGCAGCTGTCGCAAAACTTCCAGACCATCCATTTTAGGCAACTTCAAATCCAAGAGGATGAGATGGGGCATAACACTCATGTCGCGATCGGCGTACACACCTTTACCAAAGAGATAATCTAGGGCTTGTACTCCATCGCGTGCTACCACTACCTCGTTCATAATATTGTTTTTCTTCAGTGCCCGTAAGGTTAGCGCTTCATCGTCAGGATTGTCTTCTACTAGTAGAATCATGTTGTATATTTTCCTTATAGTTAAAGGGTGAAGTAAAATGTTGCGCCTTGCTCTACTGCACTTTCAGCCCAGACACGGCCACCATGACGGTGAACGATCCGCTGGACAGTAGCTAGTCCGATGCCAGTGCCTTCAAACTCAGTCATGGCGTGCAGGCGCTGAAAAGCACCAAAAAGTTTTTCAACATAAGCCATATCGAAGCCTGTGCCATCATCACGGACAAAATACACATGGGTGTCGTCTTGCTGCAAAAGCCCAAATTCTATCCTTGCTCTTTGATGTTTTCCTGTAAACTTCCACGCATTACCCAGTAGGTTTTCTAGCACGATCCGTAACAGGTGAGCATCGCCATTGGTAACTAATCCCGGCGCGATCGCAAACTCTACTTGGCGTTCTGGTTGTGTTTTGTGCAACTCTGTAGCGATCGCCTCTACCAATGCGCTCAGATCAACCTCCTCACGCCGCATTTCACTGCGCGTCAATCGTGACAGATTCAGTAAATCGTCGATCAGTTGTGCCATCCTCTGGGTGGCTGCACGCACTCGCTGGAGGTAGTTTTGACCTACCCCGTCTAGCTTATCGGCATAATCTTCTAGTAGCGCTTGGCTAAAGCCATCGATGCTCCGCAAGGGGGCCCGCAAATCGTGAGACACAGAATAACTAAATGCTTCCATCTCTTTGTTAGTCGCTTCGAGTTGTGCTGTGCGTTCTGCAACTCGCTGCTCAAGCTGGACGTTCAGGCGCAGAATCTCTGACTCCGCCTTTTTACGCTCATTAATTTCAGTTTGCAATTCTTCGTTAGTGTTTCTCAGTTCGGCAGTCCGTTTGTTAACCTCTATTTCTAACTCATCACGAGCCTTTTGCAGAGAATTTTCCATCCGCTTGCGTTTGACGAGTTCTTGATTGGTGATCATGGCTGCTAAACCAACGATAGCAGAAGCTATAACGCTGCCAAAAATAGTCAGCAAAGTTGTTTGATGAGCGCTGGCGTTCGCCTCCATTGTCCGCTGTTTCAACAACTCATTCTCTTCGTTTTCCATAGCCGTAGTCAGCATTCGGATGTCCTCCATGATCTGCTGTCCTTGATCTGTCTGAACTATTCGCAACGCGGACTCTAAATTTTTGCTCCTCGCCTGAATCGCCTGTTCGATCAAAACTAGTTTTTTGGCAATCATGGGTTCAAGGCGATCGAGCCGCCGTTGTTGATTGGGGTTATCCACAGTCAATTGGCGCAGAGCCTTAAGTTTCTGAGCAATTTCGCCAGTTGCACTGCTATACGGTTTCAGATACTGTTCTTTGCCCGTAAGAAGATAGCCCCGTTGTCCAGTCTCTGCATCTTTGAGTTGTGACATTACTTCTTTAGTCTTTTCCAGCACCTCGCGCGTATGTGTGACCAATTGAGCGTTTTCTCTATACTGAAGCAAACTAAGATACGAGACTACGCCAACACCAGCCATAATTGCCACTGCTATTACAAAACTGCCCGTATTCTTTTTGTAAATAGCCCATTCCATTTTTTACCTTCCTAGTTGAAAAAGTAGCCGCTAACTAAAGTGGTAAAAACGTTGAGCCACCCCTGTAGAAGGTTAATAGCCCATTAGTACAGCGTTAGCGACTTAGAAGACGCGTACTCCTACGGGGATCTACGCATAGCGTCCTGCACGGAAGGAGAAGGGTGACTAGCAGCCCCAGTAAGCGGCTATATCTTCGTTCCACCAAACAATACCCATGAAAAAATTGGCTTGCTCAATAAGAATTTTGTTTAATGTCAAAACCCATATAGAGACGGGATATATCGCATCTCTATCTTTTGATCCATACTCTAAATCAGCAATGCCAAAAGTTTTTCACGGTATTACTTGTCATAGTCGTGCTAGCTGATACCAAGTTTTTTAACTTCTAGAGCAAACTAGCTCTAATAAAGGATATCTATATTAGGTAATTATTGTGAGCGTATATTTTCTGACTCGTTAGCAAGGCAAATAATAAATTTTGTTCAATTATTCAGTATATTTCCCCAGCGATCTTCAAGAGATTTTCGCTTGCATAAATTATATCGATGTGCTATGTGATATCAGCAATTGCACTTAAAAATCTTTGGTTGTACTAGCTTGATATTAAATTGACTTATTTAATACGTAGACTAGATAGAGACATTAGGTAATGTAGGGGAGCAGGGGAAGAATAACTAACTTAATTAATCCTTAATGACAAAATAATTCGTAATTCGTAATTCGTAATTGATGAAGGGGAAGAATAACTAACTTAATGAATGGCTAATGACTAATGACTGTGACGACTTCGGAATTGCTGAAATAAGGTAAAAATAATAGGGCATGGGGATAATTAACTCATGTAAATAACTCAAGGCAAGGTAAAGTAACCATGCTCAGGCGCTTAATTGTGATTGTGACTGCTGCTATGCTTTTTAGCAGTTCCTTGACGCTGGCACAGACTAAAAAGCCCACACCACCGGATAGATTTCCACCTAGTCCCCTAGAAATTACCACACCCGATCCACTGCTACCACGTTTGCCCAAGGATAAACAGCGGTTAACTCTCCAAGAACAGCAAAAGTTAGAACCAGCGCTGGATGCATTAAATCAAGAAGGAGCAGCGAAACTGCAAGCAGGAGATCAGGTGGCGGCGTTTGAAATTTGGAACCGGGAACTTCGCTTGCGGCGCTTTTTAGGTTCATTAGCAGAGGTGCAAGCACTATCACGAGTCGGGGCGATCGCTTGGCAGCAAAATGATGGGCAAGAAGTACAATATATTACGCAGCGATTGCAAGCAATTCAAAAGCAGGCACAATCTCAGAAAAAAACTGCCCAAATTGATCTAGAATTGTGGCGATCGCTAGGCGAGGCTTACCAAAATGTGCGATCACCTAAACTAGCTGTTGAAGCTTATGACCAAGTTTTGTTAGTGGTGCGAGAGCAAAAAAATACAACCGCAGTAGTAGAAAACCTAAAGATAATTGGGGAACTACATTTGAGTTGGTTTGATTATCCCAAAGCCGCCCCAATCTACGAGGAATTGTTGGGTTTAGCTACTTCTCAAGGCGAACGTGTAAACGAGGTAACATATCTGAAACGGCTGGCTTACATTTACGAGCAGACAAAACAACCGCAGCAGTCATTGAATGTACTTAATAAATTAGCAGAAATTTACATCAATGAAAATAATCTTACTGAAATACCAGAATTAAAGCTAGCGATCGCTTCAAATTACGAATCTCTAGCAACGGAAAACCCTAACTTACTGCTAGAAGCATTTAACAATTATCAAGAAGCTTATATCACAGCTTGGCAATTACAGGAGTACGTTCGGGCTGGTGAAGCCTTGCAAAAGTTAATTGCGCTGTACCGTTCTCAAGGACAAACAGACGAGGCTTTGCAGGCTAGCCAAATTCTTGTGCAGACGGAGGCGCAAGCCGCCAACTTTTACGGGCTGATGCAAGCTTATGATCAAATCGGGCAATTGTATCTAGAACACAAAGAATTTCCTCAAGCACTAACAGCTTTTCAAAAAGGATTAGAAATAGCGCAACAACTCAAACATCAGGAAGCATACTTTACTGGGCAAATTGAAAAAGTCTCGAAAGCAAATTTGTAGCTAATATTTAGATAGTTGAATGGGAATTGAAAAACTTGATTAGTTACAATAGTGCCAATATTATCACCTCTGTTACAAGCTGCTAATGATTTTATTGAGACAGTTCACGGACTAAGCTATCGCCTGAAGCAGCTTTAATTTCTGGCTTTTGATTATATACCCGATTTTTACCCGATTCCTACCTGATATTTCCACAACTATTTTTTAAGGTGATAGATCCGAATAACTCCTCGGAACACCACATAGCAAAATCCCCTGAGCCAAATTATCTATTTGGTTTGGGGGGTTTTGATTTCAACTAATAAAAATCCTCTTTGATGTTGCTAACAATAATTACTCCATGCAAATTCTGTGTCAATACCTGCCCAAATTAATTAATACTTCACCAATTTGCAACGCATTGTATCTTTGAATTTGGGCAAGATATACAGCAGTTTTCTTTTACATGAGGTACAAAGTCGCTGGTTTTGAGGCAGGATAGCGTAGCGGTAGCGAGTCTGCGAGCGTCGGCAGAAGGCAGGAGGAAGAAGAATAATTTGATTTGTGAATCCTTGGTTCTGTACCTCATTTAGTTGCAAAGTGCTGTAATAGCAACAGAAATAACCGCATCTTTATGTCCAGTAAGAGAAATTTTCAAGCTCCCATTTTCTTGAGTAATACACGAAATTACACTAGTAAATACAGAGCGCGATCGCTAGTTAAGAAATCTGACTTTTCACGGTATCTGTAAAACCTCACTTCTATTTCTCTCTCCTAAAAGGAGAGAGACTTTGAGTTTCCCCCCCTTCCCGATGCGGGAAGGAGGTTAATCGTTAGCTTTTCCACATGGACTGAATTGTCAGGTTGAGAAATCGCCATAGATTTGGTAAAAAAGAATGTAGAGACGTAGCACTGCTACGTCTCTACAAGAGTTCTAGATAACGCATATTTAATTTCTAGAGATGTCTACTAGAGAACTGAGATGAGTAGCTGTGAATAGGTGAAATTTATTTTATGTAGGGTGGGGCATCGCCCACCCTTCATCGTTATTCCAATGCCTCAGCAGTCTTCTTCTTATCCAACTTGAGAATTAATACTCCCAAAGGTGGCAAACACAAATCCAGCGAATAGGGACGACTGTGCAAAGACCAATCATCCGTCCACTTACCGCCTAAATTGCCCATATTACTGCCGCCATACTGACGCGCATCACTATTGAACAACTCGGTATAAAATCCCTTTTGCGGTACACCAATGCGGTAGTGAGAATGGGGTTGTGGTGTAAAATTGCAAACAACGATCGCAAAATCATCAGAATCCTTGTCACGACGGATGAAGGAAACTACACTATGGCGATTATCGCTACAGTCAATCCACTCAAACCCAGGTTCAGCAAAATCCTGGGTGTACAAAACTGGTTCAGAACGGTAGAGATGGTTCAATTCCTGGAAAAACGTTTTTAACTGTTGGTGGGCTTCATGCTGCAATAAATGCCACTCCAAATCTGCCCAAGCATTCCACTCACTCCACTGCCCAAACTCCATGCTCATAAACATGGTTTTTTTGCCTGGGTGAGCAAACATATAGCTAAATAAACAACGGATATTAGCTAACTTTTGCCATGTATCCCCCGGCATTTTACCGATGATATTGCTTTTGCCATGCACCACTTCATCGTGGGACAGAGCCAGCATAAAGTTCTCGCTGTGGTTATACCACATACTAAAGGTGATGTTGTTTTGGTGGAACTGGCGGAACCAAGGATCCATGCTGAAGTAATCCAGCATATCGTGCATCCAGCCCATATTCCACTTCAAATTAAAGCCCAGTCCCCCTGTGTAGGTGGGCCAAGATACCATTGGCCAGGAAGTAGATTCTTCAGCAATTGAGAGAATACCAGGGAAATAACTAAAGATAATGTGATTTACCTGACGCAGAAAATCTGCTGCTTCTAGATTTTCTCTGCCGCCGTACTGGTTGGGCAACCATTCTCCTGGTTTGCGGCAATAGTCGTTATAGAGCATTGAGGCAACAGCATCAACACGAATCCCATCAATGTGGTACTTGTCAAACCAGAAGAGGGCATTTGCTGCGAGAAAATTACTAACTTCATGGCGACCGTAGTTGAAAACCAAAGTACCCCATTCTTTGTGTTCGCCCTTGCGGGGGTCAGCGTGTTCGTAGAGGTGGCTACCATCAAAGAAAGCTAAACCATGTCCATCTTTGGGGAAGTGACCGGGAACCCAATCTACAATTACTCCTATATCATTTTGGTGACATTTATCAACAAAATACATGAAATCTTCGGGGCTGCCAAAACGGGAGGTGGGGGCATAGTAGCCAGTTACTTGATAGCCCCAAGAACCATCAAAGGGATGCTCCGCAATGGGTAGCATTTCTAGATGGGTGTATCCTAATTCTTTGACATAAGGAATGAGTCGGTCAGCTAGTTCCCGGTAGGTAAGGAAGCGTGCGCCGGGCTTAAGTTCAGAAACGATAACTACAGGTTCAGTTTCACCATTTGGCAGTTTAGCTGGTTCCGCACTCGAAGCGTGTAACCAAGAGCCTAAATGCACTTCATAGACTGAGACAGGCTGGGTGAGGGGGTCACTGTGACGCCGCTTCTCCATCCAGTCTTTGTCACTCCAACTGTAAGAATTTAAATCAGTGACAATGGATGCGGTTTTTGGGCGGGGTTCCTGCTGGAAACCATAGGGATCAGATTTTTCGTAAATGTGCCCTTCAAAATTTTTGATTTCATATTTGTAATGCTCTCCCACACCGATTTCAGGAATAAACAATTCCCAAACCCCGGTGGGGCCTTTACGCATTTGGTGTTTACGTCCATCCCAGAGGTTGAAATCTCCCAACAATGAAACGTTGCGAGCATTGGGTGCCCAAACGGCAAAATAAACGCCTTTAACGCCACCTATCTCCGTGGGGTGCGCTCCCAGTTTTTCATATATCCGGTGATGGTTGCCTTCACTAAACAAATGCAAATCAAAGTCTGTCAAGTTAGGAGAACGGAAAGCGTAAGGGTCATAGGTGACTCGCTCATGTTCCCCTTCTTTAATCCGTAACTGGTAGTTTGCCAGTTCTGCGGTTTCAATCGTGCATTCAAAAAAGTGGGGATGATGCACTGTTTGCATTGGGTATTCCTTGCGTTGTTCAGGAAGAACCACCCATACTGCACTTGCATTTGGTAGATAGGCCCGCACAGCCCAGACAGTTTTGCCATCTTGTTCTATGGGATGAGAACCTAATATTTCAAAGGGATCGTTATGCTGATTCCAAACGATGCTGTTAACCTGTTCAGGGGCGATCGTGGTCATGGACATGAAGCTACCTAAGTGAAATAACGTGATTGACTAAATCTACTTTTTTAATATCTATATATATTCTTTACATTTATTTGCAATTTTGTCGCCACCGTTATCCTACATCAGAATGAGACATCAGTCTTTTTAGGAGGTGGGGAGTGGGGGAGATGGGGGAAAGCTTTTGACTTTTGACCCTTGAGTAATTTATCAAAAATTTAAAAATGGGAAAAACTGAAGTAACGTTTTACGTATGCGAAGCAAGAAAATCTGTTCCCGAATTTTGGGATCTAGTTTTGGTGGCGGGGCTTTTTGCAGCTGGGCTTGTAATTGGATGTATTCGGCAGCTGTTAGGAATTTTCCATCAATAGGCGATCGCGCTTCTATGATAATCTTTGTGCGTAATATTTCTTCTGGCGTATCCTCTGGTGGCGGTAATGCTATTACTACTGATCCCCAATTGCTATTTAATATAACAAAGGTTGCGGTAATCACAATTAAGCCCAGTAATTTTATTAACTTTCTCGCTTTAACTCTCCCCATCTCCTGAACTGCGCTCACAACGCAGGATGAAAATCTGTTTTTCACGCACCCAATGACCAATGCCCAACTTTCAAACTAGACATTAGAATTTTCCCAATAAAAATCTGGCAATATCAAGGGACATCACCAGGTCTCTTCTGATACAGAATAGACTACAGGGAATGCTCAAGAGCAATTGCCAGCGATCGCGATTAATTGTTTTGCCCGATCAAAACTTAGGAATCTAAGGCATTCCCAGCACCAAACGAAAGAACTACTTTGCCTACAAGATAGCTTAGATTTACAGAACTCTACTCGTTTGAACGTGGAACAAGATTCAGTTAGGTGCAAATTTGAGTGGGACACTTGGTTGAGGACATAATCCTCTTCACCAGTGTCCTCTACTTCCTACCCTACTTAGCTGATTTTGAGCAATCTAGGCTCTGATACACCAACATAAGGATGTAGGTTTTCACGTGAACCTAATTAATTCAAGCTATGTAGTGAGGAACTTTGTCACTAAGCAGTTTTAGGCGTGATTTAAACTAAAGTTTAAGATGCCTTATTTAGGAGTAGCAGTGGTAGCGGGAGTCACTGCGGGAGTAGTAGCAGGTGTAGACCCAACAGGAGGTGCATCAGTTGGTTCACCTGTAGCAGCTGGAGTACTAGTACCAGCACCATCACCGCCACCTTCACAGGCTCCGAGAATTGTAGCCAGACTTAACATTAGAGCCAAACCAAAGATTTTTGTTTTCATAACTCCTCTTTCACCAATTGTGGCTAGAACAATTTTTCACCTGTTGAATACGATACCGTATTTATTGCTTTTTTTTTAATCCTGTGAGATTACATACTTCAAAAAAACAATCCTTTGGGGTATTCTTTTTCGGATTGGTTATCATACAGCCATCTGATTAGTTTCTCTTAATTCAGGAGCAAAACGGAGATTACCAAATTTTTTAGCAAACCGAGCTATCATAGCAAAAAATTTTATTTTTTTCACGGAGTATTGCACCTTGCTGCTCCGCGTTGCCATACTTTAGTTGCAATACCTAAAGTACAAGCTGTCCAGTTGCTAATCGCTGATTGCAAACATTGCAATATTTAGAGGATGCAAACATTGGTACAGCTACCTATCAGAACAGTTAAAAGGGTGTAGTGTGTTATGTGTGCTTATTGCACAGAAGGCGGTTTTAACCTAAGCAAAAACAGACAATTAAGACAATCAATCTAAAGTACAGTATTTTCCATCTAAAAAATTTATGGTAGTTGCTCGTAAATCTGCTGTTTCTACAAGGGGTAATTGGTTCCGGCGAGATTCTATCCTTTCTTTAGGAAGGCGACGCTCTGCGCGTCTGGAGTCGGCAGCCCAGAGCGCTCCTCTAGCCGCTGCCAAAGCTGCACCAGTATCCTCTCAAAGACGACAGCGTTCCTCGAAAAATCTCGCGGTTTCTCCCACAAATGAGGCAGTTATACCCAAATCGGTGAAACACTTGGATAGACAACAAGTGCCAAATCTCAATGAGCAGTCTAGTGCAAACCAGAAGACTCCGGGAGTAGGTTTTCTTCGCTTTCCCATAATGCCTAATTCTGGGGCGGCACCTTTGTGGTTGCTGCGCTTGTATACCTTTCATCGTTATTCGACCGTTTTAGCGTTCTTGTTAGTAGCATCGACACTTGCTGTTTATGGCTGGACGGTATATTCTCAAGACCTTTGGAGTAAGTCATATCGCAGACTGCAAAACCTCCAACGTCATGAGCGGCTGCTGACGACAACCAACGCGACGTTGATAAATAAAATGGCTAAGGACGCAGAAGAATCAACAGCAAATCTGGTATCCCCGACTCCTCAAGGGATGATTTTCTTACCTCCAGCATCTCATAGCCCTAAGCCAGTATCGTCTAATACAACGCCAAATTCTGAAACGCAACAGCAAACACTCTCGCCACTGGGGTATTAATCGTAATTCGTAATTCGTAATGACGCTCGCGGACTCGCTACCGCTACGCTAACGTAATTCGTAATTCAGAAGGTCAGATTTACAGCAATTTTCAGGTAATTCAATCATACTGTAGGGGCAACTGTGCCTCCTTTGCAAAGATTGTGGTTCAAAAGTTATATGAAAAACGCTGTAATCTGAGTTCCCACCTCTTACATCTGTAGCTTGATTTTGGAGAATAGGTAAAAGGCTAAGAGTCATTAGTCATTAGTCGTTACGACTCAGACTTGTGGCAAATGACAAATGACTAATGACAAAGGACGAACTCAATGCAGAAGTCACCAAGTAGAACAAAATTCAGAAAGTTTCGGAATCCAGCATTCAAAAGGCGACAGAAGGGTTCTAAACGAGGTTTCTTGGGGACACTTGCCTCTAGTATCCAAGAACAAACATCCAACACCAAGTCCCGACTGTTCATAGTATGGAGCATATTAATGGCAGCAGGGTTGGGCTTGGGTATCAAATTGTATAATCTGCAAATTGTCAAGGGCCCAAAGTTAACCCAGCAGGCACGAAACCAGCAAATGATGAATTTGCGACCTTTTATGCCCCGTCGCCCGGTGGTAGATCGCAATAGTAATCTGTTGGCGATTGACCGTCCTGTATATACTTTGTACGCTCATCCCAAGCTGTTTGATAAGTCTAATGAAGAGATAGCAGAGCGACTTGCCCCAATATTGGCAAAAGATACTGCTGAATTGGTAAAAACTTTTCAAAGCAAAAGAAGCGGAATTATACTTACTCCAGCCCTACCCGAAGAAATTATTGATCGCGTCACTTCTTTGCGCTTAAATGGTTTGGAGTTAATTCAAAAATACTCCCGATTTTATCCGTCAGACGATTTGGTTTCTGACGTGGTGGGTTATGTGAATATTGACCGTCGTGGTCAAGCGGGTGTGGAATACTCTCAAGAGAAGTTGCTAGAACGTCCTGTGCAAACGGTGCGGCTCAGTCGGTCGGGTAATGGGGCCGTGATGCCGGATCATGCGCCCGAAGGTTTTTTACATTTTGATGATTTGCGGCTGCAACTCACAATCGATAGCCGTCTGCAACGAATTGCCCGCGTTGCGCTCAAACAGCAGATGGAGAAGTTTGACGCTAAACGTGGGGCGGTAATTGTAATGGATGCGTTGGATGGTTCCTTACTCGCCCTCGTTTCTCAGCCTACCTATAACCCTAATGAATACGCTAAAGCTAATATCTCGCTATTTAAAAACTGGACGGTGGCGGATCTTTATGAACCGGGATCGACTTTTAAGCCTTTGAATGTGGCGATCGCTCTAGAGAATGGTGTCATCAAAGCAGATGATATGTTTAATGACTCCGGTTCCATTCGAGTAGCTAATTACACCATCAAAAATGCTATGAACAATGGTTATGGGCAAATCAACATTGCTCAAATCTTGCAAAATTCCAGCAACATTGGCATGGTACGAATTATCCAACGTTTAAAGCCTTCAATCTACTACAACTGGCTAGAACGCTTGGGGCTAGGACAAAAAGTTGATACAGATTTACCTTTTGAAGTTGGTGGTCGGCTCAAAAGTCAAGAAGAATTTATCGCTTCACCAATTGAACCAGCTACTACTTCCTTTGGGCAAGGCTTTTCTCTGACACCGTTACAGCTAGTGCAAATGCACGGTGCTTTAGCCAATGGTGGGAAGTTGGTAACACCTCATGTAGTTCGAGGGCTGATTGATACCAAAGGGCAGATGCATGATTTACCCTCTCGCACCATACCACGCCAAATTTTCTCAGCCGCAACAGCCCAAAAGGTTGTGGAAATGATGGAAACTGTTGTTGATGAAGGTAGCGGGAAGCCGTCACAAATTCCGGGATATCGCATTGCTGGTAAAACTGGTACAGCCCAAAAAGCAAGTCCTAATGGTGGCTACATCAAGGGTGCTAGAATGACCAGCTTCGTGGCTATTTTGCCTGTGGAATCTCCTCGATATGTAGTGTTCGCACTGGTGGATGAGCCAAAAGGAGAAAGTGCCTATGGTTCTACTGTCGCCGCACCAATTGTGAAGTCGGTGATCGAAGCACTGATTCCTCTTGAGGAGATTCCGCCCAGTAAGGATATTGAGCAGCAGACGAAAGCGCCGTAGGGAGCAATACAGTTCAGTTAAGCATTCCTTTCTTCCCTTTTATTCTCTTTCTTCTCTTCCTTTGCGCCCTTTGCGCCCTTTGCGGTAGCCTGCGGCAAGCCGCTCCGCGTCTACGTTAAAAAATTGACTTTGTTTGACAAAGAGTTAAGCCTTAACCCAAGCGTATTGCCGTAGGGAGTGGGGAGATGAGGAAGCAGAGGGGCAGGGGAGACGAGGGGACAAGGTGACTTAAGTGAGAACTTGCAACAAGTCTTTCCCTTCCCCTTGTCCCCAATTCCTCTTCCTAATGCCCAATGCCCCTTTTCTTTTTTCCTCTAGACTTAATCTTTCTTTATAACCAAGGAAAGAGGTAGAGAAAGCTACTCATGTGGGAAGTTAGGTATTAGAGATGAAACTAATTTCTTACTTTTCCAAATCTACCAAAGATTCCATGCAAAGCAATTTAGTTATATTTCCTAACGCTGGAGTTGCGAAAAAGAGCACGCAAGCAGAAGAAAGAACAATTACCAACTACGACCGTGCTGAGGAGCAATTTATAGAACTGCTAGCAATGGAGGATTTGGATCATCAACTAGATGTAAAACCTGCAATAGCTAGTGAGTTTGAACAGGCGCTCTCAAGGGCAATTCGCGCCGCCTATAAAAACGATCGCTCTGATGAACAGGCTCACCGTTTTCTCCAACGAATACTTTATCGAATTAATCGGCTAAAACTGTTTTGGTACGACGATTTGCGGCACTATATCAATGAGCGATCGCTTTACTTGTGCTCATGTCGTGACCAAATTGAAGCTGCTTGGCAAAAGTGGGAACTGGCACAAATCGATGTGGCTGCACTGCAACAATTGGATGTAAAACAAGCGCTAATTGAGCGCACATCTGCCGATTTAGATCCGCCTTTGTCGGACAGTAGTCGCTATATTCGTGAGGAAATGACTGAAGCCGGCTATCGTCACCTGCTAGCGATCGGCTCTTTTGATGGCTTGGTTGAAGCTAGTCATCTTTCGCGCATTTTGGGTGGTGTTGCTAATGAAGTGCAGTGTACCCTGATGCGAGTACTAATAGAAGAATACGGCAATGGTCGTTTATCACGCAAGCACTCTACATTTTTTGCCCAAATGCTTGCTGAATTTGGAATGAATACTGAACCAGAGGCATATTTCGATTTAGTACCTTGGGAAGTTTTGGCTTCTACAAATCATAATTTTCTGGTGACTGAACGCAAACGCTATTTCTTGCGTTACAGCGGTGGTTTGACTTATTTTGAAGTGGCTGGCCCTGCGGTTTACAAAAATTATATGATGGCGGCGCAACGGCTAGGACTCTCAGAAGTAGCGGTGGGTTATTGGGAACTGCACATCAGAGAAGATGAACGCCACGGCCGTTGGATGTTAGATGATGTGGCTTTGCCATTAGCAGAACGATATCCCAATGATGCATGGGAACTGGTGCTTGGTTACGACCAGCAGAAACTCATGAGCGATCGCGTCGGTACTGCTGTTGTGCGATCTATACGCGAAGCCAAACAATGCGGCTTACTTATTTAAGAAATCTAAAAAATTAGAAATTAAAAAGCTGAGAGTTTTTCTGGCGTTTCTAATTTGATGTTTCTAAATCATCCTATTGCTAATCCACCTACAACCCAATTTCTTTAGTGAAAACTTCTTGACTAAAGGAATAGTTATTTATTGACTTGATATTAAAGCAGTAAATAACTTTTTATTACATTGATGATTATACCTTAAATTGCAGTCAAATGAAAGATATCTTTTTTTGCCCTGAAGAATCTAATTTCTACTCAAACTGCTTAGACAGTTTTGTGATCAGAAATTGCAAAAGCTACGAATCTATTGTGGAGTTTGGATCAGGAGATGGTAGCCCTGTAATTAATTCTTTATTGAAAAACAAGTTTGATGGGGTAATTCAGGGATTTGAATTAAATACCTCTGCATGGAAAGTCGCAAATTCAACCATTGATGAATATAATCTCACTAATAAATACATAATTCATAATTCATGTTTGTTTAATTCTTCTCAACCCGATGCTGAGTATCTTGTAGCCAATCCACCCTATCTCCCCGCACCAGATAATGATATTTATATGCCACTCTTATTTGGGGGCGTAGATGGAGCCACAGTTACCAACGATCTTTTGTCGTTAGGTTATGAAAATGTGTTGGTTTTAATATCTAGTTTTTCTAATCCAACAAGCACCCTAAACCTAGCAAAACAGAACGGTTATTGTGTTCAAAATTTCATGGTATTACCTTTGCAATTCGGGTACTATAGCTCTGATCCCAAGGTAAAGAACCACATAGAAAAACTCAGAAAAAACAAGATGGCATTTTATTCTGGCGATTATTATTTTTTAGCTGGCGTTTTATTTAACAAATGCCAGGATTCTGTAATTGATTTATCTAATCAATTAACTCAGGTTATGACTAGTTTGTGAAAATCCATAGACTCAGATTCCCGACTTATTTATAAAAGTTGGAAATCTTCTTTTTGATGGCTGCAAATTTGATTTTATGGAGAACAAAGTTTAAATCGAAAATTTTCATTCATAGCAAAAGCCGTATCCGGGTAGTCGCTAAATACGCCATCAACACCTAAGCTCAAAAATAGCTCATATTCCCCTTGGGGATTTCCTTGAAAGTCCAGTGGCAAAAAACAGTCTTCATTGCGGAAAGTCCAGACATGAACCAGCAAACCAACTGTATGAGCATCAATGGCTAAAGATGTAGGCGATTGCAATTTACCATTACTGTCTCTCGGAACCAGTAAATTTTTATGAATACCAACGGCCTGTGCATATTTAGAAATTTCTTCTAAACCTGATGCAGTGACTAAATCTGCATAAGTGCGTTCATCGCCACTAACGACAAAATCATAAGGTTTACCACTGTTATTCAGCAATTGCACCAGAGGTAAATCTGTCTTTGTAGATAAATCTTGTAAATTACTCACCTCAAAAGACTGAATAAAAATAGGTGCATTAGCGCCCTGATAACCGTTGGCTGTCAAAGTTGCCAATAGGGGTTCTTCTAGGGCTAACCCAATAGATTTAAAGTAAGTTGGGTGCTTAGTTTCTGGGTAAATGCCGATCGCACGATTAATTTCGGCACTTTTAGCCTTAACTAAATCGATGATTTCTTGGAGAGTGGGAATTTCTAAGAGTCCATCATAGGCGGTATTTTGCGATCGCACTTCAGGAATTCGCTCTTTGGCTCGTAGTGTTTTAAGTTCTACCAGGGTAAAGTCTTCAGTAAACCAGCCAGTTTTGGATTCGCCATCAATAATTTTGGTGGTTCGACGGTGAGCAAATTCTGCATGGCTAGCAACGTCGGTGGTTTCGGAAATCTCATTTTCGTGACGAGCAATTAAAACACCGTCTTTGCTGGAAACTAAATCAGGTTCAATATAATCAGCGCCCAGCGCGATTGCTAATTCATAAGCAGCTAAAGTATGTTCTGGACGATAACCACTAGCGCCTCGGTGAGCAATTATAATTGGGGGCTTACCTGCAAAATTTTTAACCATAATTGGGTACCATTTGTAATTTTGTAAGTTAAAAATTCAAAAAAATTAAATATTAATTTAGGTGAGCGGATGGCAAGTAATAATATTGAAATTGTTTTCAGTTTTGATACAACTGGGAGTGTACCCTTGCCTTACCCAGGTACGGCGAAAAATCAAAAATACCGTTACCAGACTGATAGATGAAATTCCCTTGATTCGGATTGAGATTATTGCTCATGGTGACTATTGTGATGCAGGTTCCACTTATTTAAGTAAGTCGGCGTAAATAATTATTGTTGCAATAAGGCAGGGGGCAGGGGGCAGGGAGCAGGGAGCAGGGGGAGGGATAGTCGTAGTGAA
>NZ_WBKL01000087.1:0-30652 GCF_015714705.1 Nostoc sp. NZL
GTTCCCACTCAGATGCGGTACAACATTATATCGCCAGGTGTAGGGGCACGGCAGTGCCCATACGTGTCAACTTAAGGTGAAACCCATCCTAGAAGCAGCTTTTAGATATTGTCTCGTTGTCTTGTTCCCAGTCTCCGACTGGGAATGCCGTCTTAGAGGCTCCGCCTCCCTTGCTGGCGGCAGAGCCGCCAGGAATAGCATTTCCAGCCCAAAGGCTGGAAACGAGATTTGAAAAGGCTTTTAGCTTAAGTTGACACCAATGGGCAGTGCCGTGCCCCTACGGGTATACCTCACCTAAACGAGAACCGCTATAAGAGTGCTAGCAATATAGTTCGGATAAGGTTTTTTGATGAAAGTTATAGATTGTAAAGACGCGATAAATCGCCGTCTTTACAATAATCAGTCCTTTGTAGAGACGGCGATTTATCGCGTCTCTTCCCTTAAGCAAACCGTATTGGAAGTGCTAAAGCTAGTTTTGAGGGTTTGTTGTAATCACTTTAGTGGTTAAAAGATAATAATTAAAGTTTTGACTACGAACTTATACTGATTACCTGTGAAGTTGCATAGAACAAGTGGCAAAATTCCATTGTCTCGCCAAGTCTGATTTGGTGGAGTTTCTTAGAGAATTGGTATTACCCATCAAAAACCCGGTCGTTAAAACCGGGTTTTGAAGCGTAAACAATGGGGCTATATTCCCCGAAGGTTAGTTATAGAGGTTAAGTATAATATCGATGCTCTAATATGTACTACCATCCCAATGATATCGATTCCAGAAAATTAGCTAAGAATTTTTGCATAGCCTTTATCTTCCAAAATACAGCAAGCAACTGGCAGCCTCAGCGTGTAGGATTGAGAAATATTAATTTTCCGAATTTTGCTGATGAATAATGCATTTGGTAGCTGGCAAGAATGGCTAACAGTATTCGCCTATCTAGGTTTTACGATCTTTATTATCTGGTGTGTGTTTACCGCCGAGAAGAATTAAAAAAACTGCATATCATCTCACCAGGGTCGTTTTGCTCAAAGGGCAAAATTGTTCCACCTTGTTGAACCTTGACTCGTTCGCGACAATTATAAACCTCAGTGGGTCTTTTTACTCCATCTACACTAATGGTTGCCCTGTATTCCCAATAATTTTTAGCACTTCGGTTGATACTGAGAATGCAAATCTTGTGATGTAGCCCCTCGTAGACATTGTAATTGCGGCATACAGATGCAAAAGCTGGGTGTGCTACGCTTAAAGCTAGTATCAAAAATAACACAAAGACTACGGTTTTTATGTTGTTCATAAAAAATTATTTAACATTACATTATTTGGAAATATTATTAAATATTTAAACCCTTTGAGTTGAACCATGCCTAAACACCTCCTCAACTTTGAGGGTAAACATCTAGTGCGTCTGTTCATGTACCATACCCTAATACCAATTCGTAATACCCTACAGGAAACTGCGTCTATGTAATTGAGAAAGTCAGATTACATCTGGCTGGGTTTCCACCATTTGTATCTGTAGTCTTATTTTGGAGAATTGACATAATATATGTGCAAAAAAAGCCAGTCTTAAGGACAATAAAATTGCGAATAAAAACAAATTTCGAGCAATCTGAGATTATACGCTGTTTTGCGGCAGTACTGCTTTTCGGTCAAGTGTGGCTACATTTTCTTCAGGGAAAAACTTACTATCGCAAGATTCTGCAACATCTGGTTACTGCTGGGCCAGGTTCTATCTCTCCAGTTCTGCTTGTCAGCGGTTTTGCAGGAATGATTTTTACTATTCAGACAGCGAGGGAATTAGTGCGATTTGGTGCTGTCAATGCTGTGGGAGGTGCTTTTGCCTTAGCTTTTTGCAGAGAATTAGCTCCAATTTTGACCGCTAGTATTATGGCGGGACAAGTAGGTTCTGCTTTTGCAGCAGAAATAGGTGCAATGCGAGTCACAGAGCAAATTGATGCACTTTATATGCTCAAAACTGATCCAATTGATTATCTAGTACTTCCTAGAGTAATTGCTTGTTGTTTGATGGTGCCTTTGATGACAATTTTGGCTTTAGTTACAGGCATCATCGGCGGAGTTTTTGCTGCTTCACAGTTTTACAAAATTATTCCCGAAATATTTTTAGAATCAGTCAGAAATTTTTTAGAACCATCAGATTTGTTTATTATTTTGCTAAAAGGGTTTATTTTTGGAGTGCTGGTTGCTGTGATTGGCTGTAGTTGGGGTTTAACTACAAAAGGGGGAGCAAAGGAAGTAGGAGAATCTGCAACCAAAGCAGTTGTTACTAGTTGGGTATCAATTTTTATCATGGATTTTTTCCTTTCTCTACTGCTGTTTGAACAGCCTGCATTTTGAACCCAAGTATTGAAGAACAAGATTCCCGGCTTTTTTAAGAAGCCGGGAATCGGAGGTAAAAAGGAAGTTGTGGGTAAGTAATACTGGTTCTGAAGCGTTGGTGCGGCCCACCGTTCGCGTAGCGTCTCCTAGAGAAGGCATCGCTAGCCTTTTTGGGTATACTTCAAAACGTTAGCGAAATTTGGGAATATATTAACTTGTAGATTAGCGCACCCAAGGCCAAACCTGTCAATGAAAAGATAGATGCAGTCCAAAAGGCTAACCCTTCCCTAAGACCTGCTATTTGAAAATCTATCCTGACTAATATAGTCGCCGAAATGATCAGTAAAGTATCAAGAAATACCCGAAACCAGGCAATCATAATAAAAAATAAGAAAGCTGCTAAGACGGCAATGCCGAAAGACCTAGTATTTGATTTAAGCAAAATACTGAAGTAATATGTCATTTTCGGCCAAGGAGTGGTCAGTGCTACTATTAAAATCAAGATAGCAACCACAGTCACCAGCCACACAAACAGAGGAGCACGCGTTTCAGATATTACCCAGCCCAAAGTACTGTAACTCAGCAGTACTAGCGCCAGGGACACCCAAGGAACTCTTTTCAAAATTAGCATGGGTTGATATTCCTAGTACGGGGTCAAGGTCTTATTCCATTACTGAATTTTATAACTCAGCCTTCGCATAATCCGAACTCGATGCGTGATTCAATCATACCGTCATCCAGCAGCGCAGATTTTTTCTTCTTGAATATCTCAGCAAAGAAACAACATAGCCAGCAGACAGAGTAAAAAATTGCGTAATTACTCTATCTAACTGGCTATATTCCGCTCCACTTTTAGTAACTTATTTTTCTGGAGGCAAATCTACACTGTAAAGAGTTTCTCCTAGCAAGTTACGCAGTGTTACTGTCATCACTTTTGTATTTCTATCAATTTTAACTCCTCCAAAGAATTGCAAACCTTCGCTTGGGGGCCGATTTGCTTTTGTACCTGGAGGAAGGCTTTGAAATATCAATTGTGGGCCAAAAGTATTTTCTAACTGGTTTGGCCCAAATGTGCCAGAGTTAAGAGGCCCGGCGACGAACTCCCAAAAAGGCTTAAAGTCGGTAAATTGCGCTTTACTGGGGTCGTAATAGTGGGCTGCTGCATAATGGACATCAGCAGTTAACCAAACAACATTCTGAATATTCTTGTTTTTAATAAATCGTAATAAATCGGCAAGTTCTAGTTCTCTTCCTAAAGCTGGGCCATCTCCGTTAGCCCAAGCTTCAAAGTCCGTGCTACCGTCTCTAACTATTAGTCCTAAGGGCATATCACTAGCAATTACTTTCCATGTTGCTTTTGATGAGAGCAATTGTCTTTTCAACCATTGCACTTGTTGTCTGCTCAAAAATTCTGTTTCTTTACTTGACACTGGCTGACGATTAGGCGTGTTTGGTCCCCGATAGGTGCGTTCATCCAACATGAAAATATCTAATAACGGGCCATAGTTGAAAGAGCGATAAATTCTTGCTTTATCTGGATTTTCAGTTGCATACCCAATAGGTAGATATTCTAAAAATGCTTGTCTTGCCCTTTGGGCTAGCAAGTTAACATCCTTAACTGTGTAGCGGTCATCGTTGATAAGAAATTCCCCAGGATACCAATTATTTGTAGTTTCATGGTCGTCCCACTGTGCCAATATGGGAACTTCAGCGTTGAAACGCTTGATGTTTTCATCCAGCAAATTGTATATATAGTTGCCACGAAATTCTGTGAGAGTTTCTGCTACTTTTGATTTTTCTGGTGTAGTGATATTTCTCCAAATAGTGCCGTCGTCTAGAGTTACTTGTGATTGAATCGGGCCATCTGCATAAATATTATCGCCAGAATGAATGAAAAAGTCGGGATTAAGTTGGCGCATAGTTTCGTAAATTTTCATCCCACCGAAATCAGGATTAATCCCCCATCCCTGACCGGCAGTGTCGCCACCCCAAACAAAGAATATATCTCGTCCATATTTTGGAGGAGTTCGGAAACTGCCACGAAAAGGAGCGCTGTAAGTGCCTTTATAATCTAAATCTTGGAAGATTACCCGATAAAATAATTGTTGGTCTGGTGGCAGGTTCCTCAGATAAAGTCGTGCTGTAAAGTCGCTATGTTTTAAAGCATTGGGCCCCACAACTCGCCGCACATTGCGAAAAGATTCGCTGGTAGAATATTCTACTACCATTTTTGCAGGGCGATCGCTGCGACTCCAAATGACGATGCTATCGTTGGAGATATCTCCGCTAGCTACGCCATAAGGTATCGCAGGACGCATTTTATCGGAGGTGATGATTGCAGGCGCTTGAGCAAAAACTTGTGATTTGGATACAAAATTTGTGGCAATAATTCCACCTGCTGTGATAGTTGAATGGAGCAAAAACTGGCGGCGATTTAGCTGTAATGGGCGATTAGATTCCATGATAAATAATGGCAAGCTTAAGAAGTATTACAGGATAAGTGTTTAGCACATTCTGTTATAGCAATAAGTAAAGATTGGGTTATCCAAGGGTTAATAAAAAAATTGCAATGTTTCTAATTACAATTAATCTAAATTAACTTACATCGTTTACCTGTGAGTTTGCATAGAACCAATGGGACAAAAAGCTAATCCTTCAAATTCTAGAAGTTACGAAATTATTGGTGAGGATTTTACAATTTTTTCTAGGACTTCACCAAATACTGAAGTTTTTTCTGGTAAAGTGTCTTATAGAAAAGTACCTGAGCCTACAAACTTAGGTGCTACTCTTTTTGCTTGTGGTCTTGCTTGGATCTTGAAGAAAAAGACAACATCAATAGAAAAGGTTAAATCTTAACCTTTTTTTGGGACAGCTAATATTGTTTGTAGTAACTCATTGAAAACAATAGATAATTGATTCAATATAAAGCAATGAAGTATGAGAAATTTGTACTTCATTCTTTTTTTGCCGACCGCTCAGAGTTTTTTTATCCTATGTTAAAAATATGCTCGTGAAGAAGCGATGTCTAATGATAAGCCCTGACACTCGTTCCCTCTTGGTGTATCGTAGACAAGACTCGTTATCGCTCTTAGCGTCTCCCCTTCTCTGCGAGACGTAGTGCGAACCGAGAAGACTGCTACCCCCTCACCGCTAAATGTGTACGCAGTCAGAAAAGTATTGGATTTCCTGAAGTACTTTATATTCCCATATCTGCTTTGTGAATTTTGGGTCGCAATTTGGGAAACATAAGTTTGTAACGATTGATGAACTTTGAAATTATAGAGACGGATATTCAAGATGTTACCAGAAATATTATCTCAGCAGTCAAGGCTTGAGAGTATGCTGACTATGGGTGGCATGACAAATGCTAATGAGTCAAACTTGCGATTAGAGTCAACTTTGCAAGAATTACCCTGTTGGCAGGTTCACATCGAAGTAGAGCGTCCAGGTAATGATTTAGCTATGCTCTTTAAGCAAGAGCCTTTACTGCCGGGAATTATTCTAAATAATAATCAACAGTATGTGGGGATGATTTCGCGGCGGAAATTTTTTGAGCATATGAGTCAAACCTATAGTTTGGCACTATTTTCTATAAGACCAATTAAAATTCTTTACAAGTTTTTCCAGCAAGAGATATTAGCATTTTCTGAAGATATGCTCATTGTCAATGCCACTCAGGCAACTTTGCAACAATCACCTCAAATTGCTTATGAGCCGATTTTAGTGAAAACTTCGTCTGGAAAATATAAGCTCGTCGATTTTCATCAATTACTCTTAGCTTACTCTCAAATTCATGTCTTAACACTTGTTGAATTAAAGGAAGTAGAGGAACAATCTAGAGTCGCTAAAGTAGGTTTTCGTGATCTTCAACAGAACTATACGCAATTAATCCAGAATGAAAAAATGGCTGCCTTAGGACAACTCGTTGCTGGTATTGCACATGAAATCAATAACCCCGTCAACTTTATTGCTGGTAACCTTGTTCACGCAATCGAATACAGCCAAAATCTACTCAATCTCATTGGATTATACCAACAATGTTATCCTGAACCAGAAGCGGATATTAAAACTGCGATCGCACAAATTGAACTGGATTTTTTAAGTACTGATCTCCCCCATCTTCTCACCTCTATGGAGGTTGGCACCAAACGAATCGAGCAAATCATTCTTTCCTTACGAAATTTTTCTCGTCTTGATGAATCTGAGAAAAAATTAGTTGATATTCATGAAGGTATTGATAGCACCCTGTTAATTTTACAAAGTCGTCTTAAAAATAACCAATTCGGTGGAAGCATAAACATAATTAAGGAATACGGTGATATTCCGCAAGTTGAGTGCTACGCTGGATTACTTAATCAGGTGTTTATGAATATTTTGGCGAATGCCATTGATGCGATAGAAGAGTCATTAGCCATTAGCCATACCCTGCGCGAAGGCGAAGCACCTACTTCATCGCTAAGGGATAAAGGCAAAATTTGCATTCATACTCAACTCACTGATGACAAGCAAGTAATGATTCGTATTTCCGATAATGGCCCGGGAATCCCAGAGAGCATCCAAAACCGATTGTTTGATCCCTTTTTCACCACTAAACCTGTTGGTAAAGGAACAGGATTAGGTTTATCTATCAGCTATCAGATTGTTGTAGAAAAACACGGTGGTCAACTGCAATGCATGTCGGCTTTTGGCAAAGGGACTGAGTTTATTATTAAAATTCCCGTTCCACTTAATTATTAACAAGCTTAAAAAAACAAGTAATAAGCAAGGGATAGATATTTTTAGAAATAGTCAATATTGTCAGTTTTCCTTCACTTAGATATTGAATTTTAACTATAAGTTCCTGCTGTTTCACTAGTGAGCTTTACAGGTTCTGACACGATATCATCTATCTTATTAAACTCTCCAGCCCGCCAGCTATCTGTTGTATCTTTGATAAAACTAGCAATAGGGATCGCAATTAACAAGCCCAGCACTCCTCCCAATTTTGCCCCCAACAGCAAAGAAATTACCACCCACACGGGATTTAAACCAGTCAAATTACCGAGAATTCTAGGTGCTATAAAGTTAGAATTAACTTGGTCGATGGCAACAGCTACACCTAAGACTTCAACTCCTAACCAAAAGTTTTGCAGCGCCACCAACAAACTTACTATGGCAATACCTACTCCTGTACCAAAGGGGAAAAGAGAAAATAAACCAATACCGATGCCAAAAAGCAGAGCCAAGGGAACTTGCAGCGCCAAAAATGCCAGTGTAATTGTCACCCCCAACACAGCTCCCAATGTTGCTTGACCAATAAAGTAATTGTGGAAATCCTCTCGCAGTAATTCCCGTACTCTTAACCCAATGTTATGGGGAAACCACTGAAAAATTCCATCCCAAAGACGTTCGCCGTTCAATATTAGGTAGATAGTCAAAACTACCGCCAGCAACACGTTGAGGACAATACCAATAGTATCGACGGCAAAACCAAGAATTCTACCAGTGAAGGATTGCAGTTGATTAGATAATCGTTCAAGAACTTGGGTAAATAAACCACTTAAATTAATGGGAAGCTGTTGTTGACTTAACGCCCAATCTTGGAAAGCTTGCAACTGCTGAGTACCAGAATCAATCCAACTAGGCAAGATATTCGCTAGCTCGTTAAGCTGTTGGATAATCAGGGGAACCAAGGTGATGCCTAAAGCTACTAAAACCACTACAGTTAAAAGTAACACTCCCCCGATCGCTAGGTTGCGTTTCACCCCTTGTTCTTGGAGAAACTGGATTGGATAGTTCAAGACAAAAGCTAGTAGAATGGCGGCGGCAATAATGCTGACCAAGGGTTGAAAGTACTGTATAACCTGGAGTAATAGCCAACCGTTGAGAATAGCAATGGGAAATGCCAATCCTATAGTTAACCATCGCGGTAGTTTGTTTGCTGATTGCATTAGTGATGACTCCACAAGAGTTCTAACTTAATTTTGGCTTCAGTTTGGATTTATGAAAAAGCATATCGTCATCTAGGAGATCATGCTGCAATTGCAATATGCGCAAGCAGGGATAAACTAGGTTTATTGGTTTGTCTCTATAAAATCCAACATAATTCGTTGATGCATATTCCCCAAAGGTCTCACTTCACCAGCGTTTTGCGAATAACAGTTACCTTGGTGGATATCTTCTGGGGTCAATAACCCCATATCCCATCCTTCAGTCAAAACCAGTTGATTTAATTCCACTAAGAGTGGTGCATGAAAGACATGACGGACTACTCTTTCGTCGGGATAACAGCCAAATTCCCCAAAGGGTGGTAGGTTGTAGCCGATTTCTTCTAAGATTTCTCGCTTCACAGCTACCTCTGGCGTTTCACCAGGTTCGATATGACCGCCAAATAGTGCCCAGTAACCAGGGTAGAGAATACCGGGGATGTTGTCGCGCAGTTGCATGAGAAACTTGTTATTTTGGTAGAGAATTGCGATCGCTACATGCACCGGTTTATTGTTCATATGTTCATTTTTAATTCCTGATTACTCTTCTTCTAGATAAACTTCCCCCAATTCTTTCCCAGCTAAGGGGATACTTCGGTAGCGAACTTTCCCTTTAATGACCACTTGTGCCCCCTCGACCAGATTCTTTTGATTGGTGACAACCCAAATTTTGCCAGTCGAGTCATTAATTTGATAAGCCCACTGCTTCATCAGAGGAGCTTGCTTTTCCACCTGACCTTGGATGTAAACTATAGCCTGATTGTCTTGTTCTGGTTTAATTTCTCGAATTGGGGTGACATTGCTACCAATTTTGAAATTACTCCTATTCAAGCCAGACGAAGTTAAATTACCACAACTACAAAGTCCTACCACCAATAAAAAAATCAGCCCCAAGCGGTAGGGAATCATACCGTGCCCGTACAAGAACGAAAGGGACAAATTTCTTGTTTGTTGCATGAAAGCCACCGATTGAGCAAATTTTTGCTTCACTGCTTGCTTTGTCGCCAGTTTCATCAGGTCTGTTCCCATCTATACTATTCTCTGCGCTTTCAGAAACACACTCTCAACAGAGCAAAAAATGTTCTGAGTTTCATCCTTAATTCTTTATTCTTCAGATAACGCCATTGATCTGAGAAAATAAACATTATGGATTTACTGTGAGAAAAACGCTACGACATCAAGCAGGATCACAAAAGTAGTTAAAAGTCAAGAGTCAAAAATCAATATTTTAACTCTGGATTTTAGACTGTTGACTCCGCCTAGATCAGAAGCGGCTGAATTTTGACAGAATGGCGAATATAGCTGGGAATTCTCATGGAAACAAAAACGGCCAAACTCCTTGATGGCAAAGCTTTAGCTGCAAAAATTCAGCAAGAACTTTCTGTTGCCATTACACAATTACAACCAAAAATTGGACGACCCCCTGGTTTAGCAGTGCTGATGGTTGGCGATAATCCAGCGTCAGCAGCTTATGTGCGTAATAAAGAAAAAGCCTGCGCTAAAGTTGGCATCGCCTCTTTTGGTAAGCATTTTCCCGCCCAAACTACCTTTGAAGAGTTAGAAGAGGTAATCGCTGCACTAAACCACGATGAACGGGTGGATGGAATTCTTGTGCAGCTGCCCTTACCTAACCACTTGGATGCTGTGGCTCTGCTACATCAAATTGATCCCGATAAAGATGCTGATGGACTGCACCCAGTTAACTTGGGGCGACTAGTACGGGGAGAAACTGGTTTACGCAGCTGCACCCCTGCTGGTGTGATGCGGCTTTTAGAAGAATATGAAATTCCCTTGCAGGGAAAACAGGCAGTAGTGGTGGGACGCAGTATTTTGGTAGGTAAGCCGATGGCACTGATGCTCCTAGAAGGTGATGCCACAGTTACGATCGCTCACTCGCGATCGCATGACCTCAAAACCATCACCCAAAATGCTGATATTCTAATTGCAGCAGTAGGTCGTCCCGGACTGATCACTGCTGATATGGTGAAACCGGGCGCTGTTGTGGTAGATGTGGGAATGAATCGCGTCACCGATCCTAGTGGCAAAAGTCGCTTAATTGGCGATGTCCACTTTGAATCAACAGCTGCTGTAGCAGAATTTATCACCCCCGTTCCTGGTGGTGTTGGCCCTATGACTGTCGCCATATTGTTGCAAAATACATTTGCCAGCTATTCCAGGGCGGTAAGAGAGTGAGGAGTGAGGAGTGATGAGTTAAGAGTTATTAATCTTAATTCCTAACTCCTAACTCCCAACTCTTCATTTTTTCAGCGCCACAGCACCTTAAAATTGTGACGTATAAGACAAAAATCCCAAAATGTCAGGAACTTAAGAATGGTAGCAACTGATAACGTTCAAAAGACACCACCAGAGGAAGCCACGTTTAACTTAGCAGCTTATCTGAAAGAGCGACAAAAGCTTTGTGATAATGCTTTAGATCAGGCTATCCCCATCATTTATCCAGAAAAGATTTATGAGGCGATGCGCTACTCGTTATTAGCTGGAGGCAAGCGTGTACGTCCCATTCTTTGCCTTGCTACCTGTGAAATGATGGGTGGAACCATCGAAATGGCCATGCCAACGGCTTGTGCTGTGGAAATGATCCATACAATGTCGTTGATTCATGACGACCTCCCAGCGATGGATAATGACGATTACCGTCGTGGGAAGCTGACAAATCATAAAGTCTATGGCGATGATGTGGCGATTTTGGCTGGAGATGGCTTGTTGGCTCTCGCCTTTGAGTTTGTTGCCCTTCAAACCCCCCAAAGTGTTAAGAGAGAGCTAGTCTTGCAGGTAGTTGTCCGTCTTGGTCGGGCGCTGGGAGCAGCTGGTTTGGTCGGCGGTCAAGTAGTCGATTTAGAGTCGGAAGGTAAATCAGATATTTCCCTAGAAACGCTAAATTTCATTCATAAACACAAAACGGCCGCTCTTTTGGAAGCCTGCGTAGTTTGTGGCGGGATCATAACTGGGGCATCACCTGAAGATGTACAACGACTGACCCGTTATGCTCAAAATATTGGGCTAGCATTCCAAATCATAGATGATATTCTGGATATCACTTCTACTCAAGAGCAATTAGGCAAAACAGCTGGTAAAGACCAAAAAGCGAAGAAAGTGACTTATCCCAGCCTTTGGGGACTTGAGGAATCGCGCTCAAAAGCCCAAGAGCTAGTTAAAGCAGCTTGTGCGGAATTAGAACCATTTGGGGAGAGAGCCAAGACACTCCAAGCGATCGCTCATTTTATTATCAGCCGCAATAACTAGTACAGCTTTGCGGAATTTGTAATTCCTATACCGCAAGCGTTTTATTGATTTGGAATGGGTGGTTTATTTACACCATACTGTACTACTACCGCCCAGCGGAATTCACTCATTCAAAATTCCAAAAGCTTATTTGATCAGCTTTTAGGCTATTTTGAATCATTGGTCTGTTTCCGCCATGATGTACTAGGTTAATTTTGGATTTTGGGTTGAATCTAAATGTTTCCTCAACCGACAACTGCTGCTAATATTTACTAACCTAACCAAAATCCCATGCAGGACATAGGCAACATTTTAGACAACCGGGTGCTGCTGGTTGCTCTGGTAGCTTGTTTAATTGCTCAAGCACTAAAGCTCGTAGTCGAGATCATCAAACATCGCAAACTGAATGTACGTGTTTTGGTGACAACAGGAGGGATGCCCAGTGCCCATTCAGCTTTAGTTACAGCTCTAGCCGCTGGTGTAGGGCAAACACTGGGTTGGGCATCTCCTGATTTTGCCGTTGCGATCGTTTTTGCCATCATCGTCATGTATGATGCGGCGGGAGTTCGTCAAGCGGCTGGTAAGCAAGCTCGTATCCTCAATCAAATGATTGATGAATTATTTCATGAAAAACCAGACTTTAGTCAAGACCGTTTGAAGGAATTACTAGGACATACACCAGTTCAGGTAATTGCTGGGTCGGCTTTGGGTATAACTATCTATTGGTTAGCTAGGTCTGCTTATTAAGCTAGGGCAATGAATCTTTGTTTGAGCCACTATTTGTAATTGGTAACTGGTAATTTGTCAGCTGACAAATTACCACCCTGGTAGACCGCATCAGTATTTCAGCAAACTTAATATCACTACAACCGAACAGTTGAGCGCAGCATAATCACCTTACGGCTATCTACTATACTTCCAACAAAACCGCCATTGTTCAGCTTCTGCAATGTGTTGTATGCTTCAGTTTGGTTAGTGGTATAAACTGCCAACAAGTAAGGGCGTTGTCCATAAGAAACAAAACCTACGTTACCTCCCACTACTTGCTGCACACTATTTACTAGTTCAGGACGATTGTAATAATCTACTAGCACTGCATAACCCTCTCCTAATGCTTGAGGATTATAAACTGTCTGCTGAGGTTGCTGTAGCTGTGCCTGTTGCTGTTGCCGCGGCTGTTGCTGTGCTTGTGCCAGTGGCTGCGCATCTGGCGTTGTTGGTCGAGTCGTAATGATGGCAGACAAGCCAACAATATTGCTGACATACCTTGCCCATCGATTGGCATCATCAATTTTGTTAAAGCCCCCAATCCGCGTTACAGTCTCGTTGAGATATTTGCAGGTAATGGTCTTCAATTCAGGCGGTAAGGCACTACGCAACTGCTTTTGATTATCTGCTGTGGGACTGACTACTAATAAAAGATACTCACCCGCATTTGGTGGTTGACAAAGGGGAATAGCTTGTTGGGCAAAAACAGAACTCATGCCACTAATCAAGCCTGCGTAAGCGAAGCTCGTCGTAGACATCGCTAATCCTAAAACACTTGGTAAAATCTGAAATCTATGCACAAAAGTTAGATTATGTAAATCAAGGTGTCTTAGAAGATTTTATAAGAAAAAAGCTGAAAACCCAGCTACTTCAGTATGGGGATGAAAGGAGTGTCAAAAAAAATATTTTTTCTTACCAAATAAAATTGGGGAGTGAGGGGTTTAGAAGGGTATAGGCTACAGGTTACAGGGGACAGATTATTTTCTATTACCTGTAACCTCTCTCCTCAAGATTAGGAAACAGCAGCAAGCGATGCCAAGGCATCAGGTATTGTCTCAGAAGGAGCCTGGAATTCACCAGTACTGACGTACTCTAAGCGCAGTTTTAACCAAGTAATAAATTGGGGATTAGTAGAAATAATCGCTACTGCTGGTTGGGGACACTTTGCCTTTAGCTCTGTAAACTGAGGTGTTTCCAAGAAAGCTGGTTGCTGAACCAACCAAAAATCTATTTGTTTTTCTTGTTCATGGTAGTGACGGGTGCGTTCTTTGAGAACTTCGTGTGTCGGTTCTTCTTCGAGAAGAAAGCGCTGACTGGCCAAAACGTAATAATATGTTTGCATTTTCATCCTTTGGTTGCTATGTGAATAATTTAAGGGCACAGCATTGCACTCTGTACCCTTAAAAACTAACTTTTGCGGGATTTCTTGAACCAAGAACTGAACGGACAAGCACTTCCCTGCTTTTGGGCATTTATCTGTTTGCCACCAGATGTTAGCTTTTCCAAGAACAGATTATTGTCGAAGTAATGTTCCAAGGAAATAACCTTCAAGTCATCGGTAACTTTTGCAATGCTCATGCCGATAATTTCTACTGTCTCTCCAGTAGGTGCATGGCCTTTGTATTCTCCTTTAAAATGTCCCCAATGCCGCCACTTGAATGTGACGTTTGGTGGCCCTGAGAAAACCTCCAGCACTTCCCAAGGGAATCCTTGGGGAAATGTTGTGTGAAAGACTTTTGCAGATGATTCAAAGCTTTCTTCTGAAGCCTTGTAATGTTCTGAATCAGCCATAAATAGATTGTAAGTACCTTGGGCTGATAAATCTGCTGCTGTGTACTCTACTCCACCATTAGTACTCACGCGGAACTTATCATTCACAATAGATAACCACTGTTGTGGATTAGCTTTGAATGATACCTCCATCTCAAAGGTTCGCACTAAATTTTGCACGATCGCTTCCAGTGTACCTTCAAGGTGATTATAGATACTTTCTTGAGCCAGATTCTCTTTTGAACGGGAATAATCAGGCGGTGTCTGATAACGCCACTCAACATCTGTGCTTTCTGCTATCACCTTATCCCGATCCTGTACCCAAAGCGGCAGGTTGTTAGACTGTGTTGCGCTCATAGAAGTTTTTGCTGAAGATTTGATCCCAATTTCTAGATTTCGCAGTGACAACCCCTCTAGGTTATAGGTTACAGGTTATAGTTTCTTCCCCTATTCCCTATCCCCTATCACCTGTCCCCTCTTATAGCTTGTTTCATCTCGCGGACTGCCCTTTCCATACCTACTAATGCTGCCCGACTGATGATGGTATGACCAATGTTCAGTTCTTCCATACCTGGAAGCGCAGCTACTGGATAGACGTTCCAGTAGGTGAGTCCATGACCAGCGTTGACACGCAATCCTGCTTGAATTGCTTGTTCACACCCTTTAGCTAATATGGCTAATTCTCGGTGGCGATTTGTTTCATCCTTAGCCTCAGCATATTGTCCGGTGTGCAATTCAATAAACTGCGCCTGCACTTTGACAGATGCTTCGATTTGTGCTGGCTCTGCGTCGATAAATAAACTAACTGGAATGTTAGCACTTTGCAATTTATCAACTATCTCACCTATTCTAGCAATTTGCCCGATAATATCTAATCCACCTTCTGTTGTGACTTCTTCGCGCTTTTCGGGGACTAAAGTCACGTAGTCTGGTTTGATATCGAGAGCGATCGCTAGCATTTCATCTGTAGCGGCCATTTCTAAATTAAGATGCGATCGCACTGTTTGCCGCAACAGTCGCACATCCCTATCTTGGATATGCCGCCGATCTTCGCGCAGATGCACTGTAATCCCATCTGCACCCGCTAATTCTGCCAGCACCGCCGCTGCCACGGGGTCTGGTTCCACTGTCCGCCGTGCTTGCCGGATGGTGGCGATATGGTCAATGTTAACGCCAAGTGTAGGCACCCCAAATTTCTCCCAAATCCACAGTCCTCAGAACTTGATTTTACCGGAAATAGCGGGAATTTTCCTTGAGGAGCTACAGACACATTAAATGCGATCGCAATATTTGTGAAACTTAATTTATTTAAAAATTTTGACCCCCGCCCCAGACTGATCATTGCTATCGGACTTGCTGTATTAGTTACAGTAATCCTTCCACCTTGGCTGCACTTACCAACTCGCATTCTCTGCGCTTGGAACTCCGGTGCTGACTTTTTCTTAGCCGTAACCTGGTGGAAAATGATCAAGGCTACCCCAGAAAAAATTCGTCGTTATGCTGAAAATGAATATGAAGGACATTTGGCTATATTCATGCTGGTGATAGCTGCGGCTTGTGCTAGTGTTTTAGCGATCGGGTTTTTACTAACTGATAAAAAAGGGTTGTCAACAATTCTGCTTACCCTACATGTCATACTTTCAATTATGACTATTGTTAGTTCCTGGTTACTAGTGCATACAATGTTTGCAGTGCAATATGCACACAGCTATTACAAATATATTAGCCCTAATAATAGAGAAGAAATCACCGGAGGTTTAGATTTTCCTCATAACGACTATCCAGACTATTGGGAATTTTTATATTATTCTTTTGTAATTGGCATGACTAGTCAAGTTTCAGATGTTGAGACGAGATCGCGCGATATGAGACGCTTGACTCTTTTACATAGTATATTATCCTTCTTTTTCAATACCACCATTTTAGCTATGAGTATCAATATCATTGTATCCCTGATTTAAAAATCGCTTGACTCAGCCAAAAGTATGATTGTTTACTTCTCTACTTCCAGAAAGAGGAAATTACATTGCAAGTTTTTTAACATGAACTTAACTTGAGATGATCGGAGTAAGTTTATGGCTGATAAAACAATAAATGAATTGCCTGATGAAATTAGAGAACAGTTACCTGAACACGCGCAGCAGATTTTTGTAGCAGCATTTAATGCTGCTCAAAGTAATGGGATGAGTGAAGAGGGTGCGCGTGATGTTGCTTGGAATAGTGTAAAGAATGAATACGAACCAGGCAATGAAGGGAAATGGCAGAGAAAGCCTGAAGACACAGCTATACATAATAAAGCTGTTGTGTCTGGTGGCAATTAAGTAAATTTAAGTTTGGCATAGGTTAGAGGTAAGGCAAAAATTTAAAGGGAATTCCATTCTTCCAAAGCGGGTATGCAATTCCCTTTTCTGTTTGATGATTTTTGCAAGATGATAGACATTTTGAACCAACTATAATTATTTAAATACTGGCTAGAAAAATTCACACAGGATATGCTGATTCAACAAGACGAAATAGATATTCGTCTCATGCAAGATGAAATGCCTGATTATGAGTTGATGGCAAAATGGTTAACTGATGCACAAGTTTTGAAATTTTATGAAGGAAGAGATAATCCTTTTGATTTAGAAAGAATCATAGAAACGTACAAACCTATGATCAGGGGAGATGAGCCGGTTGTTCCGTGTCTGTTTTACTATCAAAATATTCCTATTGGTTATTTGCAGTATTGTGCGCTCAATGACTTATCGCAAATCGATAGACAATTGTATCATCTCGACCAAACTGATCATGTCTACGGAATTGACTTGTTTATAGGCGAAACCGACTATTGGAACAAGGGAATTGGTACAAAAATCCTGTCAGTTGTTATCACCTATCTTTTTGAACAGCGGCAAGCTCATAAAATTGTCATAGACCCACACGTTGACAATCCTCGCGCTATCCGCTGCTATGAAAAATGTGGTTTTGTGAAGGTCAAACTATTGCCAGCGCATGAACTGCATGAAGGAGAATACTCAGATTGTTGGCTCATGGCGATAGACCGAAAGAATCCATTGCACGCCTAATTTACGCATCACGACTGGGAAGTTGCTATGAGAGGATGTCACTAAATTAACTGGCGTGCTCCCAGTCACTAAGTAACTCATGCTGTTGTACTATTTTCTTGCATTTGCGGAATGGTACTTTAGGAGTACCAATATTCATGCCAGGAAAACACTGTTTTTTAGTCTTGGTGAGTCTATTTTCTTGTGCCGTTGAACTGATTTGCTGGGTTTTCATTGGTAAATAGATTTTCTGATTAAAACCTGAGCATCAATTTATAACATTAATTTTCAAACGGCAAATTCCACTTTAGATAGGTTATTTCCTACAAATATTCTGGGACAATCTGATCGCTAGTGACTGTAGATTCCATTCCATGAGTTTTGCTCATGCTTGTTTAGTCATTACTGCTAAATTCACCACACATTCAGGAAATTGGCGTTTTAATGCTGGAAACACAGGACAAGGCGCTTGTTCTTGTAAATTCTCCGGTTTACTCCAAGTAAAGGGGGCTTTCTGCGCTGCTGACATCCATACCAGACGCTTTGCTCGTGTCATTGCAACGTAGAGTAAACGGTACTCCTCAGAGATTTTCAAGTGCTTTGCTTGTTCCCATGCTTGTGTGACATCTGGTATAGTAGATTCTCCGTGGAGAGCAGCACGAATTTGGGCGCGGGCTACTTCTGATAAAGTAAAATCCCCTAAGAACTGGCTTTGGGGAGGAACCCAAAATCTACCAGGAATCAAGTTTTCGTGGAGAAAGGGAAGAAACACATAATCCCAATCTAGTCCTTTGGCTTTATGCATGGTAATAATGGTCAGTTGACCGCGACGAGTGTAACGTTCTTCCGAATCTTCGGTTTCCACTGGTTCAAACCGTTCGGAACTGACGATTTCACTTAAAGCTGACAGCATCCCTCCCATCGAACTATTGCCTGCTATCTGCTGATTTACCCGTTCTGCGAGTTTGTCAGCAGTTGCCAATTCTGCCTGGTCGTAATTTAAGGTCAAGGCGAGAAAGGAAATTAGCTGGTACAGGGGCAATTCCAAGCGGGCGCGAAGTAAATTGCGACACAAGCGAGCGGCTTTTTGGACTGTTTCTGGCTGGGGTGCTGCTAGGGGGCCAGGATACAAAAATTCTTCTGGGAGACTAGCAAGGGCGTTGAGGTCTTGGGTAGGAATTAATTGGCGCTGTACTAATGCTTCTAATGCGGCTTTGAGGTAATCGGGGGAGTGGGGGCGATCGCAAAATTGCAGTAATGCTAAAATTTCTTGGGGCACATGAGAACGGCGATCGCGTTCTCCCACATCGTAAAGTATAATTTTATGCTCTTTGCACACAGGTGTCAGAGCCTCTGCTAACCATCTTCCTTGGCGATTTTCTCGCACTAAAACCGCTGCACTACTTTGTGTTGGGTCTTCGCCAAATAACTCGATCACCCTTTGAGATAACAATTCAACAGTGTGATGAATGTCACGCGGGGTATAAAGTTCGAGTCCTCGTCCTACTGGTGCTGGGTTGGCGTTATTTTGCGGATCGCCAGTTTCAACAGGGCGAATTGTCTGCAAGCGAAATGGTACTTGTCGATTGTCAGGAATCTGTTGTCCGTTATTCGTTTTTGCTAAGGATTGATTATTGATCCATTTGAGGGCAAAGTTAGCAGCTTCAATGATAATTCTAGTACTGCGACCAGCTTGATCCATCGTTGCCAATCGTTCGATGCGATCGCACTCTTCGCAAAATTGCCGAAAATAAATCGGATCGGCTGGAGTGAAAGTAGAGTTAATCGCTTGGTTGGGGTCACCAACTCGTACTAGATTGAGTGAGGAGTGAGGATAGACGCGATTAATCGCATCTGTACTGGGAAGTGAGGAATTATCTTCAGCATCACTTGCCAAAATTTCTAACAACTGCGTCTGTAAAGGGCTAGAATCTTGGGCTTCGTCTTCAAAAACTGCGAATACTTGGTTTTGCTCGATGCGACGGGCACTGTCGTTTACTAAAACGCGCAGGGCGGCTAAAATCATATCGTCGTAGTCAATGAAGTCACGCGATCGCATTAAGTTTTGATATTGTTCATACAATCCCGCCGCTACGCTCAAAATTGCATATTCGTCTGTGGTTTGTTTACTCCACTCCCGCAATTTTTCTGGCGATATTCCAGAACTTTTTGCTTCATGAATTACTGTATTAGCCAATTCTGGCAATACTTCTGTTCGCAGCACCGATTGGCGACGTAACCTTTCTGTCTCTTCTCCGTCAAATTGATGACCTTCTAATAACCGCAAATATATACCTGGATTGTTCGTAATCCATTGCTCTACGGCTGTTCGGATAAAGCGGTGGGTTTGGGTTGGTGTAATTAATGTGACATTTTCTAGTTGCAAACCTGATAAATCAGGATGGCGACTGGCAATGTTCAACGCTAGACCATGCAGGGTATAGACAAAGAATCCAGTTTGAGGTACAGACAAATCATCTCGCAAGAATTTGCGAATCTTCGCTTTAATATTGGCAGCAGCAGAGCGAGTAAAAGTAACAACTACCAATTGACGGCGGGAGGATGAACGCTCATACTGACGTGCGATCGCGATCGCCGCCGCCGCCGCCATCCCAGTAGATTTGCCTGCACCAGGAACCGCAGAAATAGCCAGGGGGCCAGATTCCCAGTCAGCCATTTGTTGTTGTCCAGGGCGTAGACTGTTGCGGATTGCTAGAATCTTGTCCCGTAGAGAAGGAACAGGCGATCGCTCAGACAATTCTGAGGGGAATGATTCTTGAGCCACAGGAGCAGTAAATTTAGAATCTGACATCTCAAAATTTTATATTTTGAATAAATGTTAAATGTTATTTCCAAACCGCAGATTTAAGCTCATCCCACCCCTAAAAGGGGATGGGATAACACGAAAGACGGTTGACTGATGACGGTTAACAGTCATCAGCAGCGGGGTGACTATCCCGCACACCCCAAAAACCAAGTGGGCTTCCCGCCGCCTTGGTGATTCTCTGTAATATATCTATTGTTATAAATTCTTAATCCAAAATTACTAGAGCAATCCTGAACATTCATAAGAAACAAGACTCCCGACAACTTTTACGAAGTCGGGTATCTGTGGATTGAAATTCTCACAAATTAAATTCTATCAACTTTGATTTTATTGGAACAGCAAATAGAAACCGATGTTCAAACTTTCCGCAAAATCTCAAAATCTAAAATTGAATTATTCGTCAATCTGCCAAGAATCCTTAGTTAATTCTTCATCCAGAATTTTCTTAGGGCGCACGATGATAATAATTTGTCCTAGTAGAGGAATTTCTGGTTCAGTGTCAAACCACTGAAAATCTAATTCACCACCATTTTCAACTACAAAATAGCTGGAGGCATCCCATTCTCGTTGGGCACGATCTACCACAACTACAACGGGACCCGTTTGGCTTTGGGTTTGGATGGGGAAGCGATCGCTATTCGCTAAAATCACTACTGGATCTTCTGCCGCCAAAAGCACTTGCCAACCTGGTAACGGCACCCAAGCTTGCTCTCCAGAAAACTTGACTAGGCGAAATGGTTCGATTTCTGTCAATATCGGCACAGCTTGCAAGTCTTGCCGTGACAATGGCAACTCGCCTACTACGGGCAAGATTCGAGGTAATTGTTCTTCAAATTCCAGGCGGTAAAAGGGTAAAATTGGCGCTGGACGCTGGGGAACGGTAGTAAAATCAGTCAGTAGTTGTTCGATTTGTTTCCTGGCGGCTGGTGTGTGAGCAAAACGCAAACCTTTGGCGATCAGGCGCGATCGCTGTTGTAAATCTGTATTTTGGCGTGCTAGTTTCCAAACTTGGTGAGCAACAGCATCCCCAGGATGGGCAGAAAATCCTTCTGGCAAATTGCGGAAATAGGAGAACTCTTTAATTGCTTTTGCTACTTCCTTCACCTCATCGGCATCAAGTTTGTGGACGAAGATCAGTTCAGCGGCGGCGGCGCGTTCTTCTTGAGTAAGTAAACGCAGTTCGTATAAAACATCACTGCCGCGTGTGGTATAGTGCGATCGCGTTGCTTCCGATACTCCAAACTTTTCCAAAGAATTGTAAACTTGAGAACCAACAACCACCTGATTTTGTTGAATTGGCTCAAATCCAGTCGCCTCAAAAATGTCTTGGGGATTGTAACCGTTTTTTAGCAACAAGGCGATCGCGGCTCCCCATTCCACCCAGTTACCTTGTTTTTGCCTCAGCTTTCGGAGTAATTCTTGCGCTACATCGTTGGTAGCATTGTCTTCAGGATTCTGAGCGTTGGGTGGTAGATCAGTCATAATCGGAGTGCGAGCTTCAACTTGAGAGGTTGCTTAACACCTCATGAGCAAGTCTTATTCTAATCTATGAACTACCCAGACCTACTGTCTTGAGTTGAACTGTGGAAACTTATCTCGACTTGCCTCTGGCTGGAAATGAGGTTTGAAAGGAGTTTTAGTTTAAGTTGACACCAATGACAGACATGCGTTGTATCCAAAGGAGTTTTGTTAAGCTACCTCATCCATAATTAGGCTGATTTAGTTGGTTTTTCTAATGTAATTTTTTCTAATTCAGATATTTAGGTAGGGAGATTTTCTCTGTAGCACTAACTATTAACGTTTTAAAATATGCAAAATAACTCCGTATAAACCCTTGGCAATTTTCGGCTATTCTCAACTAAGCTTGGTATGGAATATAACAAAAGAGTGAATATTTAAAGGAAATATCTTATGGATAATCCCAGTGTCGAAATTGATAAAGTCCAGTATCAAGTAATGACTATCGAACGACCAAAAAAGCTCAAAATCTTGGTAGTTGATGATGAGCCAGATAATCTCGATCTACTTTATCGCACATTTCGACGTGACTTTAATGTTCTGAAAGCTGATAGTGGGGTGAACGCCCTGCAAGTTTTGGCAGCAGAAGGGGAGGTAGCGGTAATTATCTCCGATCAACGGATGCCAGAAATGAAAGGAACTGAGTTTCTCAGTAAGACTGTACCTCAGTTTCCCGATACAGTTAGAATAATTCTCACTGGATTTACTGATATTGAAGACTTGGTAGAGGCGATTAATGCGGGGCAAGTCTATAAATACATCACCAAGCCTTGGGATCCGGGTGAACTGAAGGCAGTGGTGCAAAGAGCAGCAGAAACCTACGACTTGCTCAAGCAACGTACAGAAGAATTACGCCGTGCTCATGCTCAAATGGCGCTGCTGAGTGTTTTGGTACAGGTAACTCAAGCTGCTTCTAGCTTAGAGGAAACTCTGGCTCCAATTGCTAAGGCTGTGAGTGAGACTTTTGGAGCAGAAGGCTGTATCCTACAACTTACAGATGGAAATACTCTGATTGCAACTCAAGGAACTTACAGTGATACAGGTATAATAGAGAACTGGCTATCTCAAGACCCACTAACAAGAGAAGCGATCGCTACTGGGCAAATGCAAGTTTCCTTAAATATACTTAAAGACACGAAATTAGTTGATACTATTCACTACCAGAACACAGGTGTGCAAGCACATTTAGTTATCCCAATTAGCTACCGTAATCAACTTTTGGGCGTATTGTCGCTACAGTGGAAACAACCCTGCACTTTGCGGGAAGATGAATTAATGCTAATTAATTTATCAGCGCAGCTGGTGGCGATCGCTCTTACTAGTAGTGGCTGTCATCAAACCCTTGTGTAGTTGTCATTTGTCCTCTCTTACAAAGTTCTGAGCAGAAAAGACCTCCGCTCAGACTTTGCGCTTTGTCAATTGTCCTTTATCCTTGGCAAATGACTAATGACCAATGACTAATGATTTATTGACCAATGACTAACGAAATACAGTCCATTTTTAACCGTATTGCTCCAGTTTATGACCAGTTGAACGACTGGTTGAGTCTGGGACAGCATCGGATATGGAAGGAAATGGCAGTGAAATGGAGTGCGGCTAAATCGGGTGATACTGCTTTAGATTTGTGTTGTGGTAGTGGAGATTTAGCCTTACGTTTGGCGCGGCGTGTGGGAGCAACAGGACAAGTCTACGGAGTGGATTTTTCCCGAAACCTATTAGAAACAGCTAAAGAACGCTCACATTGGCAGTACCCCCAACCTGTGATCGACTGGGTAGAAGCAGACGTGCTAAATTTACCCTTTGACGATAACCAATTTGATGCCGCAACAATGGGCTATGGTTTAAGAAATGTTAAAGATATTCCCCGCAGTCTCCAAGAGTTATACCGGGTTTTGAAGCCGGGTGCTAAAGCCGCAATTTTAGACTTTCATCGACCAAGTAATCCTCAGCTACGTGCCTTTCAGCAGTTGTATCTGGACGGTTTCGTAGTGCCAGTTGCCAATTATTTAGGGTTAAAAGAAGAATATGCTTACATTAGCCCCAGCTTAGACCGCTTTCCGATTGGGAGAGAGCAAATAGAGTTAGCGCGTCAAGTTGGTTTTGCTGTTGCCACACACTACCCCATTGCGAACGGTATGATGGGAGTGCTAGTGCTTAGTAAGTTAGGAGTTATTAGTTAAAAGTTATGAATTATGAGTAGTGATAAATTCTTATTTAAGATTTATCATTCCTAACTCCTAACTCCTAACTCCTAACTCCTAACTCTAAGCTCTAAACTCCTAACTTTTTTAATTCTTCCCTTGGACTGGTCTCATCTTTGGCTTTATGTGTCTCCCCCGGTACTGGGTGGAGTTATTGGCTATTTCACAAATGATATAGCCATCAAAATGTTGTTCCGTCCTTACCGAGCAATTTACATTGCTGGACGAAGAGTACCCTTCACTCCTGGATTGATTCCCCGCAACCAGGAACGTCTGGCTCTGAACATTTCTAAGACAATCATGGGGTCACTGTTGACACCAAAAGAATTGCAAAATCTGGCGCGACGTTTGTTGCAAACAGAACGTGTGCAAGCAGCAATTCTCTGGTTGTTGCGGCTGGCGATTGAACAAATCAAAACAGATAAAAACGAGAAAAGTGCTAAAATTGTCGCTGGAATTTTGCGGGATTTACTAGGGGAATCTTTGCCCCGATTACTCAAAGTTTTAGCGCGACGTGAAGACTTTTTAGAAGTCCAGATAAATCAAATTTTTGACCAGATATTGCTGGAATTTCAATTGAGTGAAGAACAAGCCACACGGCTTGCTGATTGGTTGTTGCAAGCAGTTTTACCACCAGATGTGCTGCGGCAGACGATAGTTGATTTTTTGACAGATCGCACAATTCAAATTATTGATGAAGGCTTCCGCGAAAAAACCAGTGGGACTTATTGGGTAGTAGCAAATTTGTTTGGCTTACGTAATACTCTTACACGGCTACGAACTTTTTGCTTGGATGAAAAGGAGGCTACCAATAGTCGCTTGCAGGAATTGACTCAAGATTTGCAAATGCGCGATCGCATTAGAAAATTACTGCAAGATTTATCATTACAAAACTTGCCAATGGGTACGGTGCGCCAACTCCGAAAGACCACCCGCGAAAGTGTCCGCCATTACCTGCAAAACAGTGGCAGCGATTTTTTACAAGGATTAACTGATTCTGTTGATTGGGAAAATATTGCTGTAGTGCTGCTGAATCGTCTTAGTACTTCACCTGTTGTCAGTACTTCTTTAGAAGTCATGAGTCAAGAATTGGCTCTAATTTTAGATAAGTATTTGGAAAAAGATTTAGAAGTAATTGTGGCGCAAGTAATTCCGATTTTATCGATAGATCAAGTAATAGTTGACCGGGTAAAATCAACTTCACCGGCTGATTTAGAAGCTGCTATAGAAGGAATTGTGAAAAATGAATTGCAGGCGATTGTGACTTTAGGTGGTGTTTTGGGTTTTGTTATCGGGTTATTACAGACAGTGTTTTTAATATTAAGTCAATATTGATTTTGTGATTTTGGGTGTAAATTTTTATCAATTTATAGTTGCAAGTTGTCCAGATTGTGAAATGAGTGAAATTGAGCGATCGCTTCTTACTCGCACCTCTTCTCAAAAGGCGATCGCTCTCGTTTTTATTCAGAGCCACCCGGATTCATCAACAGTGTAATAAATACGAATTATGTTGACTCACCTTCTATCTCTGTTTGCAACAACTGTACATCTTCAATTGATAACCCAGTCAATTTTGCCACTTCCTCTAAAGGCATTTGGCTTTTGAGCAGATTAATCGCAACCCGCCGAATCCCCTCTTGTAAACCTTCGGCTCTACCTTCGGCTCTACCTTTTGCCTGAGCTTCAGCCTCAATCTCTTGATAAATTACAGATTCGCGCATATTGTCTCTCCGTAATACTCTTTGAATTAACCCTTTCTCTAATACTAGACCAGCTAAAATTGCTGTGGCAGCTGCGACATTATTCTGCAACCGTTGGTCAGAAATCCCGATAATTTCCTGTGCTACTTGCTGTAATATACCTGCACGGTCATCTGTCCCACCCAACACCGCGAATGGAAATAAACCTGGATAGCGCAAAAATACTTCTGTCGGCTGTTCCCATAATCGAACTACCTCGAACTCGTGGCGAGTACCAGCAATGGTAAAAGTATTTTGTTGCACGAGTTCTGAGCTTGTTTCTTTAAGATAGATCACCACTTGACGCATCTGCTTTTGGGGAAAGCGGCGATACACTCGCAGTCGATAGTCAATCATGCGAAATGGCATATTAACATCGGGTTGAGTCTGAAACTCTAGATGAAGCACTAGTTCAGTCGATTCCAATAAAATTAGTGCATCGGCTCGAATGGGTTCTAACGAGAGTTCAGAAGGACTTAACTCGGTCAGGGAAATTGGTTCTCCCAACAACCAAGTGGCAAAGTCGCTGGAAAAGTTTTCGGCGAGGAATTTGCAGATGTTATCAAACATCCAAAAATCCTACCACTCCAAAGTTTAAAAATTTGTTGTAGTCACTAAAAAGCTATTTTTAATGACGCAAAACTTGGAATTTTGAAAGAGCGATCGCTTAACTCAAAATCTGTGCTAAATCCAACACAAACCCAGGCAATACATCTTCTCCTGATAAGCTAGTAGGTGATGTCTCCGACGGGCTACGCCTACGCAAAACCTCTACACACTGTCCTGGGCGGTAAATTTCCACCTGTTGGTTCTGCGGATCAATCAGCCACCCTAAAGGCACACCGTTGTCAATATACTCCTGCATTTTTTGTTGCAAAGTCTTTAAGCTGTCTGAAGCAGAGCGTAATTCTACCGCAAAATCTGGAGCGAGTGGTAGGAATTTGTCGGGGTCTGGATTCAGGGCTTCTAATCGCTTGCGGCTTACCCAGGATGCATCTGGAGAGCGATTTGCACCATTGGAGAGTTTAAAACCTGTAGAAGAGTCAAAAGCCAAACCTGTGCCATCAACATCAGCCCAATTACCTAAGCGCTGTGTAAGTCTACTATTTCGATTTCCGCTTTCCCATCCAGTTGGTGGCATGATAATTAATTCTCCCTCTGCCGTGCGCTCAAGTCGCAAATCTCGATTATTCTGACACAGTTGGAAGAACTGCTCATCTGTTAATTCAATGGTAGGGCTGAGGTTCAGAATCAGGGCAGTCATAATTGCCTCTCAAGCTTTCTAACTGTAGCGTAGCACTGGGTTGACATACTAGGTTAACCATCTAACAATTACTAGAAAGCTATTTCCAATAATGTAGAAATTTGTTTCACTGTTATCTGTCTGATAACAGCAGATGAGAGTTGATGTTTTTTCTCTTAGCTTATGCTATCAGGATGCTGTATTCAATCACACCCTCTTATTATTCTGTTGACTCAGTGCATTTAGTCTAAATTTCCGAACCCGTCCTCGCCCAAAAGTAAAACAGAGTAAGCATTATAGCTCTCGCTCAATGTTTATGGCACCATTTTGCTATGCTACTATTTTTTTAGTATTAAATTTTACATAGAGTTTAAAATTATTTTAGTTCAAGGCTTATATTGTAAATCTGATTAATATTAAAGTGTATATTAAATGAAAGGAAGACAAAAAATCACTAGGTTTGACGGAATATCAAAATGGTTATCTAACTCAGTTAGTGAATCTGAAGATAAGCGGTACACACATCGTCTGCTCAAAGAAGATAAAAGCCAACGAGATATAATTCTCAATGAATTAATATTAATCGTTCAAAAAGCCCATGAAGATGCTCGATATCGTCTTCGTAAATTAGCAGGAAATTCTCTCGCTCCATTTGGGGATTTATCAGAAAGCGATCCAAGCGATGGCTATCCTGAGCGTCTTCATATTCAGACACTCAAAGGTTATTTTGGAGAGATATTTGCAGGAATTATTGCTGAAAATTTTGCTCCTTTTGGGCAAGATAATTGGGAAGTTCCCGCTTTTCTCTTTCGATTCCACCCAGTTGCGTTTCAGCATTTAGAATTTCTAAAGCAAACTGGAGAAACTGCAAAGCCACAACCTGGACGTACAGGTGATGATTGTCTTGCCTTTCGGCGTAATAGTGAAGGAGTAATTATTGCTTCTTTAATTTGCGAAGCAAAATGCACAGCCAATCATGATATCTGAAGCACATATAAAAGCAAATAAATCAAGTGGATATCCAGTTGATATTCCACAACTTATTGATATTTTGCAAGATTATAATGATGATTTATCTTTTAACTGGAAAAATGCTCTACAAGTTTTACAGCTAAAGATAAATCTAAATAAAGTTGATAAAAATTATGAGAGTTGTTATTTAATTAGTTACACATGTGGTCAGCATCCTGTCAAAAAGCTAACTTGGATGTCTCCTAATAAAGTACACGAAAAATATACAGCAGAAAGAAGACTCGAAGCAGCTGAAATTCATCTTCATGAAGTTGAAAATATTATTAAAACTATCTATATCCAGCAGAAAGTTTCTACACCTTCAACAGATATTCCTGCCCAGACAGTTCAACAACCAGATGATGCAGAGATTGCAAAAGCAAACTCTGATGTCATAGTAGAGGGTGAAGTTCTGCAAAATGAGATGACTCAACCAAGTAACGAAGTCATTGCTTTAGCGAAAGAACTACAAAATAGTCTGGCGGGTAGCAGGCTAACTCCAGCAATTGCCAAACTTTATAGCCAACATACCAGACTTCGCGCAGGAGGAAAGGGATTAACTGGGTGGCGAGAAAATGAAGCGGGTGAACAATTAAATGATGCTATGCGCCTTATTGAGGCTGCATTTATCCAGCGAGAAGTTGGAGATACTAACTGGCGTAATGGAATGCTACGGGCTGGTGAGTTATTTGAATGGCTATCTCATCCCCAACTAAACCCGGATTTTTTACCAATTCGTTTACTTGCAGCAGCTGTGTATGAACTTGCTGGTTATCCTGCCAGGGCTACAGGTTTACTCAATGAAGATATAAGTGAGGGGATAGAGTCAGAAATTCTACGTTCTTTGCTAAAAGCTGATTTTCCCAGTTTATTGCAACAACTGACAGAATATTGGGCAAATGCAACATCATCAAATTTCCAAACTGAAACAAGTCTTCTTTGGGATGACGCTGATACAGGTGCTGACAGATTTAACAAGTTAATTGTTAAAGAAACTGCTAGTTCTTTAGGAATTTTATGTGCAAAAATGCGCTGGGGAAATGAACCAAGACTAGAAAGAGCTATTGAAAAGCTTTCTGATATTGCTAAGGTGCTTCTTCATGGGCATGACACTTATTCTTGGCTTTTAGGAAAATTGTGTGCTGAAGTTACGTCTGTATATATACAAACTTCTCTACGACATCATCTAGAATTGCTTTCTCAGATGATTACTCCAAATGGTAGAAATTTCTTAGAACGTTATTTACGTCAAAGTTATCAAAAGTGTAAAGCTTTAGCATGGCGTTCTCAAATTTGTGGAATTGAACGACTGGTAACAGCAGAATCATTTGCACTCTGTACCCCTACAGGTTCAGGAAAAACAACGATAGCTGAAATTGCAATTTTGCAAAGTTTGTTTTTTGAAACAACAAACTCTAACAGCTTAAGTAACTCTGCTCCTTTAGTAATTTACTTGGTGCCAAGCAGAGCGCTTGCTACAGAAGTTGAATCAAGTTTGTCTCGTGTTTTAAAGCGCTCCACTAATAACAATGTCATAGTTACAGGTTTATATGGAGGTACTGACTGGGGCCCAACAGATGTATGGCTGACATCAGAACAGCCAACAGTTTTAATTTGCACTTATGAAAAAGCAGAAGCTTTGATGAAATTTCTAGGGACTCTATTTATCCGTAGAGTATCGCTTATTGTACTTGATGAAGCCCATACAGTTCAATTTGATGGTAATAAAAATTCTTTGCAGAAAGCTGAAAATAGAGCCTTACGCTTGGAATCTTTAGGTGCAAGACTGTTTACCTATGTAGAACAAAATCACAGCCGAATTGTTGCGCTATCCGCTGTTGCTTCAGAAACAGAAGTAGCATTAGCAAGTTGGATAGAGAATCAAACCAATGCTAGCCCAGCAAAGACATATTACAGAAGTACACGCCAATTAATAGGCCGGCTTGAATGTCTCACAGGAAGAGGATTTAGAATAAACTATGACTTACTTGATGGCAGAAGGTTAAGATTTGAGGAAGATGGTCAAGCCACACCCTTCATTCAGAGTCCATTTCTAACATATCCCCCTGCTGGTACATTAGAAACACACAAAAGTTCTGGAAAGCGTGTTCGCCCTTATCTATTCTGGACTGCTATGCACTTAGCATCACCAGATGATAAAGGACAGCAAAGAGCAGTACTGATTTCAATAACACAGCAAATTGGGGGTTATGCTGAGGATTTTTTGTATCTTTTAAATAAAAAATGGGCAAAAATATCAAAGCCTTTGTTTTTTCAACCGCCTTCAGAACCAGAAAAAGTTAAAATTTGGGAGAATTGTTTAGACTCTTGTGAAGACTATTTTGGTGCTGATTCCCGCGAATACCAATTACTAAATAAGGGAATTGTGATACATCATGGAAAAATGCCTGGGTTAATGGCTAGATTACTAATCGATTTAATAAGTGAGCGAATTATACATTTGGTTGTAGCAACTTCTACACTTTCTGAAGGCGTTAATCTCCCTTTTGAAACTGTTCTAATTCCCAGCTTACAACGTTGGTCAGATAACGATCAAAAGTATATAGACATTAATTATCGTGAATTTGGTAATTTGGTTGGTCGCGCTGGACGGCCTGGATTTGGGGCTGAAGGGCGTAGCTTAGTGGTTTTGCTTAGTAACTGGAGTTTAGACTAGGCAACAAGAAAAGACTCAGCAACGCTGAGTTGAAAAGAAACAGACTTCAGAGATGAAAATCTACACTACTAAGCAGATTCTGATTGCTCTTTGCGGGGCTTGGTTGTAGTTTTTTTAACTATGGGGTAGCGAATTCTACGTTTACGTGGTTGATCCGTCTTCCAGCCTGGAGACTTTCCGCGAGATTTGGGTGGTTGGGCTGGAGTACCAATCACCGCAAAAACTCCACCCATAGCTTGAGCAACTCTTCCAGGGGTTAATTTTTCGAGAGGCTTCTGCCAAGGTAGAGGATTGTCAGCAACGATATCAC
>NZ_WBKL01000107.1:0-39055 GCF_015714705.1 Nostoc sp. NZL
GCTACTGGTTCACGGATTCCATCGATGTCTACTGGAGGTGCGGCGATGAAGGCGATTACGAAGCAAGCTGTGGCGGCTAGTAAGGTAGGGATCATGACTACGCCGAACCAACCGATGTAGATACGGTTGTTGGTGCTGGTAATCCACTCGCAGAATCTATCCCATACGTTGGCGCTTGAGCGCTGTTGTAAGGTTGCTGTCATGGTTTTATAAGTGCGGTTAGTTATTTATGAATCAGGCTGGTTTGTCTTTGCCTGTGAATTCACTTTACAATGCTTTACATTTTTTAATCAAGTTTTATTACTTCAGTAAAGCTGATATCAGTCATGAGTTTTGCTTATTTAAGGGTTGCGCAGGAGTAAAGGAGTAGTATTGGCAATTCAAGATACAACAAACATAAATTTAACAGTACATCGATCAATTACAGGTGTAGGTTATCTAGACCATGCCAAACTATCACGATTAAAAGTCCATTCCACATTTGCCGCCACAAGCAATGGAGTACCGTTAGGAATTATTGAACAGCAGATACAGCAGATATGGGCAAGAGAAACAGAAAATTTAGGTATAGGGAAAAAACGCCTGATTTCTCATCTGATGCTGTTTTAGAAAAAAGTTAACGTCTTTATGTTTATTTACAATAAAAAAATAAAAGCCATGAAAATTTAAAGAATTCCACACCTTTTTAGTGTGGTGTAAGGAGACTTAAGTAAGTATTATCATAAATCATCTGACTATTAGTGATGCATAGGTAACGTGATTTGTAACTTCTAACTTCATTCTTTAACTAACTTTAGAGCAAAGCACCACTACAACTAGAACCACACCCAGCAGTACAACTATAGCAATAAGCAGCAGTTTGTATCTCACTAATCAGGTCTAAGCTGCCAGTTTCTAAAAGTTTGCTAACTGTCAAGGTTTCACCATTGCGATTTTCCGCAGGTAAATTCATCATTTGGTTAAAGTCACAATCATATACATTGCCTAGATAGTCAATTGAGAGTTCATCGCGGCACATCAAATGTTCAACTGTGTCGGGATTAAAATGCGACTCTAAAAACTGCAAATAGCGGGTGTACAGTTTTCTCCGCTCTAAATGCATCTTGGTTCTACCAACTGGTAGGTTGGCAATGGTGAATAGGTTGGTAAACACAATATTAAAATGTTCTTTTAAGAACATTTTGTAATCTCGTTCTAGGTTGTTTTGTTCGGGAGGTAATGAAAATTTTTCATCCCTGGGTAACTGGGGATTAAATACTAAGTCCAGAATTAAATTTGGCTCTTTACCATAGCCAAGTTGGTTAAGCCACTGCAAAGCTTTGACTGAACTATCAAAAACACCAGCGCCGCGCATTTTATCGACATTATCTGCTAAGTAGCAGGGTAGGGAAGCCACGACTCTGATTTTATTTTTAGCAAAATATTCTGGTAAATCAGCAAATCCATCTTCAAAATAAATGGTCAAATTAGACCGGACAATCACCTGTTTACCAGTTGCTCTTGCTACTTCTACCAATGCCTTAAATCCATAATTCATTTCTGGTGCCCCACCAGTCAAATCTACTATTTTAATTTCGGGAAATTTATGGATTAGCGAAATCAATTGTTCGCAAACTTCAGGAGAAAGTTCTTCTGTACGTTTTGGGCCAGCTTCGACATGACAGTGTGTACACGCAAGATTACAACGCTTACCTAGATTAATTTGTAAAACAGTAATTCCCTTTTTTACCAAAGGTGAATTGAATCTGTTTTTAAATGGTGTTACTATTGAATCTAACGAAACTTTTGATTGAGTTTGCATTAGTTACTACTCCTTAAACATGGCGGAAATATATTCATTTTTTCTAACCTTGCAATAATCTGTAGGTTATTCCACTAATAATTGCAGCAGTTGGTAAAGTTAAAATCCACGATAATAGGATCTGATAAAAAATACGAGTAATAACTTTTTTGTCAACTAACCCTACTCCAAAAATAGAACCAACTGAAACATAAGTGGTAGAAACTGGAAGCCCAAACCGACTAGCTACAATGACCAGAATTCCAGTTACTAAATTTGCGGATAAGCCTTGATTATGATTCATTGAGGTAATCTTCTCACTCATGGTAACAGCAACTTTTTGAGAGTTCAGTAACCCGCCAAGTGCCATTGCGATCGCAATCGTGATCATTCCTCCCTGAATCGAAAAATATTCAATAACTAGAATGAGTGAGAAAATCTTGGGAGTATCATTTAATCCTCTAGCAAAACTGACAATTCCAGTGCTGAGAAAATGGCAAGTATCAATCATTTTTTGATTGGCTGATAGATTCCATTTTGAATTGATATAGCCTGATAAGCTGTAAATTGCTGCTCCCAAGGGAATAGCAATAATTGGACTAAGTAGTAGAGGTAAAATAAAGGAATTTCCCAAAGCTGCAAAATTAACTTTGAGTCCGATCGCAACTAATCCAGCGCCAACCAGCGCACCTGTTAAACTGTGAGTTGTGGAAATCGGAAACCCCATAAGTGTAGCTATGAGCACAGTTAAACCAGCAGCGATCGCAACTGCCATATGAAACTCTGGTGAATTAGCGATCGCATCAGGTACTAGTCCTTTCCCGGAGAAGTTTTTAATTAGTGTTCCTGCTAGAAAAGTTGCAGTTCCTGCACCAGCTAAAGTTGTAAAAGTTGCCCACAAAATTGCTGTTTGATAGCTGCTAGTTCGGCTACCAAACAAGGTTGCTACCCCTTTAAAGTTGTCATTTGCACCATTGGAATATGCTAAAAAAAGCGTGGCGATAAATAGACTAATTAACAACATTTTGGGGTTTATAAATTAACAGCAACCACCACCGCTATAGTGCCAGGTTGAATTGGTAACAATTATTTCTGCTGGCTTTATAGCCGCAAGGTTAGCAGCAGTTTTATCACACACTGCTGCGGGAATACCCCGCTGGAGTAGATGACCTGCTGAGTCGTCGAAGAAGGGTTCCAAGCCAGCATAAACTGCTGTTTTTCCCGTAAAGATACAAGCGCCATCTTCTGGAATAGCAACTTTAAAGGAGACAGAATCTAAACTTTCTAAAAGTAGGTGTTCTTCTAAATTATAAGTCTGGGAATCTAGTAAACGGTAAGGACGACGAGCGCGAATTTCAACTTGACCAAAGCCAGCATTTGTAATCCGTTCAGTATACTCTTCATAGGTGAGTGCACCTGATAAACACATGGCTCTCAGTCGTTCATCTTGTTGAAGATGTGCTGGAATTTGACTAGTGGCAATTGGATCGCTCATCTGCAAGCGTCCACCTGGTTTTAATACTCGATAAGCTTCTTTTAAAGCACGAGTTAAATCTTCTGGTTCAAAAATGTTGAAAAGGCAATTTTGCGCCACAATATCGACAGTAGCATCAGCAACAGGTAAGTTAAAAGCATCGCCTTCGCGGATTTCTACAAAACGGGTGTCAAACCACGGGTTTTCTTGAGCAGCAATTTCTAGATTGCGTGCGGCTGCTTCCCGCATGGCCCCAACTGGTTCAACGGCAATTACAGCACCTGCATGGCGGGAAAAATAAGCGAATTGCAACGCTTCTAAGCCACCGCCAACACCGACATACAGCACGGTAGGTTGGTTTCCTAATTCAGTGGGGTGAACGGTAGTGCCACAACCATAGTTCATTTCCTGCATTGGCAAAGGAATTTTCAATCCTGGTAGTTGCAGGGGCGTACTTTGCACACAACAAAGTCCAACTTGCGGGGTTTGAGCAACTTCGCGGTAGAATTGCGCTGCTGTTTCTAGATAGGTCATGCAGTTTTAGATGATGATAGCTTTGTGCATCCTAGTATAATTAGCCTTGAGTTGGATGAGTTTTTGCTGAGATTGCCAAAAACCATAAATCTTCCTAAAAATGTCCAATGCCTACTTCAATCATGCAATGTATAGCCAACGCCGCTCACAGTCTGAATGAGGCACTTTTCGTTATTGGCTTCAAGTTTCAGCCGTAGGTAGCGCATGTGAAGTTCGATAATGTTGGCATCGCCCATGAAGTCGTAACCCCAGACTTCCTCTATAATGCGATCGCAGGTAATTACCTGTCGCGGATGGGCGAGTAAATATTCTAGTAAATCAAATTCCTTAGCAGTTAACTCAATTAACCGCTGATTTCGGTACACTTGGCGCGTGTGACGATTTAAACTCAGGTCTTCAAATTCTAAAACATCTGCTTTGTCCACTTGCTGGCTTCTTCGCAGGTGAGCGCCAACTCTGGCCAATAATTCATCAACGCTGAAGGGTTTAACGAGGTAATCATCAGCACCAGCATCTAAGCCTGCAATGCGATCGCTCACTTCGTCTTTGACGGTTAATAAGATTATTGGCACTTTATCACCAATACTTCGCAGGCGGCGGCAAATTTCCAACCCCGATAAACCAGGTAACATCCAGTCTAAAATTACTAAATCTAGATGTAACTCGCGCGCTGCGGTGAGTGCAGTTAATCCATCGTAGGCAATACTGACTTGATAGCCTTCATAATTCAATTCCAATTCGACAAATCGTGCCAGTTTGACTTCATCTTCAACCAGTAAGATGTGCGTCATGATGATGTTAATGATTTCAGCAGGGTACGGTAAGCAAAAATACAGTCTGGAAACACTTTAGCGAGGTGCCAGCTACTCAATAGCTAAACATCTAAATTAGGTGTACGTTAGCTTAGTATAAACCTGAGTAAGTAACAACCGTAAATCTGCAAATACCGATGGCTGCTTGATCAAAGAACGATCCAACGGGCTATTAGCAATAGGCTGTGACATCTTCACCACATTCATCGGCAAGATAACAGAGCGCTTTAAAACGCAAACCAACCACTTCCTCGTATAGGGGATTTAATTTACACATCGGTGGAATGTGAAATAGCTTCCGACCAAACAACTTGATGTCTCGCTCAAAGGGACACTGAGCAGGAATAGCTTTGCACAAGAAATGAGCCAATTTGGAGTTATGAATTTCTATCGTTTCCAACCACTCGCGGACTGGGTGCAGTAGATCATTGTGTAACCGGACTTGAATAAAGTTTGTCATAAATTTTCACCTTAATAATTTCAAACTAAATTGAGTTTGTTGTATTTGAAGCTCTATAAATACATACGGTTATGTTCTATAGTTTTATGCAGTGCTTACTCATTCCTTAGTTCTCTACAGAGATAGAATGAGTCTCTAGGAACACTTTTAACTACACATTCAACTACCAAAATTCCGGATGATTTGCCAAGGTGAGCATAAGTATTTTGCCAAACGTTAGGCTAGATATTGCCGCACTGCAAAACTATAGTTAATCAACTTCTTGGAGGCGCAGCTACTTAAGCTAAAAAAGCAATCAGCTTCAGGTAAACTGCGAAAACTAATGACTAATGACTTTTTTAGTAACAAAAAGTTCCTATTTGACCGATGGGCACCAAGTTATGACTGGCTCTTTCCTTCAGTGTTTTATCGAGCCGTTCACAAACGGTTGCTGGAGTACATCGATTTACCAGAGCCAGCAAATGTACTTGATATCGGCTGTGGTACTGGACGCTTACTTGAGCGCCTTGCTACTGAGTTTCCCGACCTGCAAGGCACCGGATTGGATTTATCTAGTAATATGTTGCGGGTAGCAAGACAAAGCAACCGCCACCGTCCACGCTTAATTTATATCGAGGGGAAAGCTGAGTCTCTTCCATTTGCTGATGGTCAATTTGATGCTGTTTTCAGCACTATCAGCTTCTTGCACTATTTGGAGCCTAAACAGGTGGTTAGTGAGATAGCACGGGTACTTTCTCCCGGTGGACGCTTCTATTTAGTTGACATTACCTCTAAAAAAGAGACAGAACCTCAATTATTGCCAATCTCTCCGCGTGGAATTAGACTCTACAGCCCTAATCAACGTCAACTTCTTGGCTCCTCTGCTGGGCTATTATGTTTGAATCACCACTATTTACTAGGGCCTGTCTTACTAACAATTTTTGCTAAACCTCCGATTTGAAAATGGCGAATAGGGAATAGGAAAGGGTTGGAAACAGCTTGTATCAAGCCTTTTTTGCAAATATTAATTACGTTAGCGTAGCGGTAGCGAGTCCGCGAGCGTCATTACGAATTACGAATTACGAATTACGAATTACGAATTACCTCGATGTTCCATGAATACTACAGGAACTCTCAGCAGTTTTTTAGCTAATTGCGAGAATCTAAATTTACTCTTGAGCGTAGATAAGCCGCTTGTCTTGGGAAACTGTGGCAAGTCTTCAAAAGATATTGGCACAAAACCAAAGCGACTGTAAAACTGCGCCAATCGTTCACCTAAACATTCAAGATAAAGTGGTTGCGTTGCTGTATTAATCAAATGTTGCGTTAGCAAAGTACCCAAACCGCGACCTCTCCAAGTTGACGCAACGACTAAACTACCAAGTTCTTGCGCCCCTGAGAAATTACGTAGCTGTCCACAAGCTACCAGATTGCAATCGCATTCAATTACCCAAAATTGCTGCCAATTTAATTGGGTTGGGTCAAGTTTCGCTGAAAACACCATCAATCGAATCGACCACTTATCCGCAGAGGTTGCCTTGCGAAGGATACATCCAGATAGTAACGATAGATTGCTCTGGTTCATTAATGACACTTTGATAGTTGGTATCACAATCATCACATCATATTATTCACCTAGTACAGATCGGCGGAAATAAACCTCCCTTAACCATAAAAAGCGTTGTAACATTAAAAAGCTCTACATTTCTGTATTTTTATCAGTATACATGAGTAGTACTAAACAATACTTTTGATAGAGGTAGAAATCAGCCATAACTATATCTGGATAGATGTATTTACACTGTTAATCTTCTTAAGATAATACCAACAATAAGATTATTAGGAATGTAATAATGTCTGAACCACAAAAAGCTGGTAGCCAAGAAGGTACACCCGGTGCTTCTGGTAATTACGAAACCCCTGTTGACGAAAGTAAGCGCAAAACTGGCGATGATGAAAAGAGCGATGCTAAACCCACTGCTACACCAGAAGCACCAGAAAATGATTCTGTAGCAGGTAGTCCCAATCAGGGAACTGAGTCACGTTAATTGGTTTGAAGTTTGCCAAGTTTCAATAATCTACTTGGGTTTTTCTAGCAAACCCGATTTACTAAACTTTGAGTGGATAGTTGTGGTTTATATCACGATTATCCACTCATTTTTGTTGTGTGAACATCGTTTTTAGGGAGAGTGGCAAGTGCGTAGGAGTAGCCCTTCTTAGGTATCGTCTTATACAGTACCTGAATGTCAGCACAACGTTAAGGAAAAATCACCTATCCCTGAAAATCTGCTAAACTTCACGATTCTTAATCATGCTAGCTTCTTCCTGTGGCTGACAGAAGTCACACAATCCAATAGGCTGATCTTAAAGTGGTAATTTTTCACAAAGCTCATCTGCGCCAAAAGATAGGCTTCGTTGTCCAGCACTTTTGGATTGTTTTGCCTATCCTCTACCATCACTTAGCCGTTAATAGCTACCTATACAGAAAATGCCCCTTAAAATCGTCCAGAACTTTGATAGCAGTTTCACTCTTGAAGCACAAGCTCAAGAAAACTTATTCAATTTATTGACCAGCGAGGCTTTTTTAAACCAAATTTGTCAACAGTTACGGTGTGAGCAAGTTAAATTTACAGAATTACTTTTCCAACCAGTTCCTTACAGCTTAACTACCACTAAAGGAATGCCAGCAGAATTTGAAAAGTATCATGAATCTGATGAATATGCCATCATCAACGTACCACCAAACTTCATGTTTAGTGCTAAGATTTTTAAACCCAGTCGCCTTTGTGCAATTTACCAAAAACTGGGTAATGATTAATTTTACAAGATAATTTTACCTAATTAGCAGTTCTCAATTCTGAAGGCAAATAGTAAGTTTGATATTTGATGTATGGCTCTTGAAACGAATCTTTCTTCTTTGGCAACCCTAGAATACATTCCTTACATTGACAATCGCGGTCAATTACCCGAACAATTTCAAGGTAAAATCGGGGTATATGCTATCTTTGACCAAGAAAAAGTGCTGCAATTTGTAGGATACTCCCGTGATGTTTACCTCAGCCTCAAACAGCATTTAGTCCGTCAGCCACAGCAATGCTATTGGGTAAAAGTTCAAACTATTGAACGCCCTAGTCGCACAATTTTAGAAAATACTGAAAATGCTTGGATTGCGGAAAATGGCAGTGTCCCCTGGGGAAATGGGGATCAAAAGGAAAAATGGACTCATCCCATTGATGTCAAAGTTGTAATGACACCTGAAGAACAAGCAAAATATCAAAATCCAGCTAATGATGAATTAGCACAAATAAAAATTATCAAAAATGTGGCACGGAGAGTAGAAGCAGAAATTTCGACGCAATTGTTAGAAGTGCGTGGTTTGCAAATGCAAATTCGCTTCAATCCTAAATTGAAAGAAGAAGGTTTACTAGATTTGAAATGAAGATAGTTTTGGGGAAAACTATCTTATGAATATCCCTTGTAATCTCCCATGACAATACAGCTGCTAAACGATCGCTATCAAGTTATCCGCACACTAGGCGCTGGTGGGTTTGGTGAAACATATCTAGCAGAAGATACCTACATGCCTTCAAAGCGCCGTTGTGTGGTTAAACAGCTAAGACCAATTCACAACAATCCCCAAATTTACCAGTTAGTGCAAGAGAGGTTTCAACGCGAAGCGGCTATTTTAGAAGAACTCGGTGGCGCAAATGACCAAATTCCAGCATTGTATGCCTACTTTTCCTCAGGCGGACAATTTTACTTAGTTCAGGAGTGGGTTGAAGGCGATACCCTAACTGGAAAAGTGCAAACGCAGGGGCTATTTAGTGAAGGCGCTGTCCAGGAATTATTCATGAATTTATTACCTGTTCTGGATTACGTTCACTCTAAGCATATCGTTCACCGTGATATTAAACCGGATAACATTATTGTGCGTCATCGGGACGGTAAACCAGTGCTGATTGATTTTGGCGCTATACGGGAATCGATGGGAACAGTAGTAAATTCTCAAGGCAATCCTACTAGTTCGATTGTGATTGGTACACCTGGCTATATGCCGAGTGAACAAGCCGCAGGTAGACCAGTTTATTCGAGTGATTTATACAGTTTAGGAATGACGGTAATTTATTTGCTGACTGGTAGGCAAGCACAACAACTAGAAACGGATTCCCAGACGGGTGAAATTGTGTGGCGACAGTATGCTGGTCATGTTAGCCCAATTATGGCAGGAGTGATCGATAAAGCGATCGCTTATCATCCGCGCGATCGCTACCCCACAGCTAGAGCCATGCTGGATACCTTGCAGAGCATAGCAAATCCAATTCCACCGACGCAACCCCTCTTGACTCAACCAACTGTAGTCTCTGCACCGCCACCTCAGACAGTGCCTGTCAAACCACAGTCTAACCCTCAAGGTAATAGTCAGAATAATATCCTTGTCGGCAGTTTGATTGCAGGTGGGCTAATCGGTGCATCTGTGATTATTAGTCAGGTATTAACAAAACCTACTCAATCTACAGCAGACAAAACGGTATTACCTTCAGAAACACCATCAACTGTCACAAGCCCCGTGATAGAAACTCCTAAATTGACACTAAATAGCCCATCTGTTCCGACTCAATCTATACCTACCTCAACTACATCAATATCGCCAGATGCTACCACTGCTATCAACACCTATTTCTGGCTTTCCCAAAGACTTATAACTGATACAGATTTGGATGGTAAAGATGGTTTTGAACTAGATATTATGCGAAATTCGATTTTTGCTAGTCATGGTCGCCGTTTTGATACTCCTGAATTACAAGATTACTTTAATAAGCAACCTTGGTATCGCCCTATATATTCACCAAAAGCATTTCCACCTAAATTGTTGTCAAAATTAGAGCAACAGAATGTAGAATATATCAGCAAATATCAAGATCGTTACGGCTTGAGATATTTTAAGAAATAAAATTTTCATAATTATAACATTTCACAAAATACATGATATATTTTCGTAGGGGCGTAGTGCTATAGGCCCCTACAGCCGATGCATTTATTGCAAATATTCTTGTAAATACTATAAGTCATAAGTATATTAGCTTGGACTTATCAAAGGATTTCTTGCTACTTATTAGATAATATCTAGGTTAGCTAGTGTATCATACCGGACAGATTACTAGATATTTAATAGCCTAAAATCGCTAGATATTAGAGTCTAATCCTAGCGAAGTCTATATGGAGTCAGAACTAAACAGTTTTTTTCTCCCCCCAAGTCCATCTCTAGATACTAGGCAGTTTCAGAACCAAGCATTTATATTTAATATATAAAATTGCTATCTCCAGGATTAGCAATCCATAAGTTAAAGAAATGCCATTTTTATATTTTCTTTGTTATTTTGTATTTAACGGGACAGTTCTTCCCGATTTGGTGGGCTTAAATAACAATTAGTTAAACCATTTCCCCCCAAAGATGCATGTAAATTTCTTGCGTTGTGCTTATTTTCCTTCCTAAATTGACAAGCACAATGCAAATTGACCAAACAGATTACATGCTAATATTATCAATCGGCAAATAGTTCATCTACACAAGGAAAACCTTGCCTAAAACTATGCTTAAAACAATTAATCAACGTATTTTTCTGCCTGCTTTTATTAACCCTTTAGAAGAAAAGAATCAAAAAGGTAGTAAAAGGCAATTTACTCAACCCAAATTAGATTTGCTGCAACCATTACGTCAATGGGTGGACAAAATTGAGATTCAGAATCGGAAATTAGCCAAATTTATTGCTAAACTAATTCCTGCCCAGTGTCCATTTGAGCGTGATATCATGCTTTTTGGTCGAAAGATAGGCCACATTCCGCCAATGTGCAAACTCAATCCGCTTTATAATGAACTTGTGTACTTGCGTTTTCGCGCTTTGTGTTATCTAGTAGATCAGTGTGGAGAGGATATCCAATCCTACTGCTGAATATAACTAGAAAAAACACAATATGGAAATCAAAATTGAGCATCAACCCAGTCAGGAACATCTCAACGAATGGGGTGTCTATAAATGGGAAATTTGGAAAAAAGAAGTCTCAAAATTCCCTTGGACTTATGATTCTCAAGAAACTTGCTACTTTTTGGAAGGTGATGTAGTTGTTAATCCGGATGGTGGACAACCAGTGCAAATGGGTAAAGGCGATTTGGTGATTTTTCCCGCTGGTATGTCTTGCACATGGGAAATTAGAAGGGAAGTGAAAAAACATTATTACTTTGATTAGTCAATAGATAAGAGTGATCCCCTTTGTCTAGTTGATTATTCAGAAAGCCAACATCTCACAACATCTCATAACTTGATTTGGATTTCTACTATAGGGGGGTTCGCAGCAAGTGTCACAGGATAAAGTAGCAGAATTGGTAAATTGCTTATATCCATATCTGTCGAAACTCGTTGCGACTCCATCCCCTAACCAGTATTTATAGAAATAGATAGTCTGATTTACTCCAAATTTGACAGTGGACATAGATCCCCAACTTCTTTGAGAAGTTGGGGATCTTGTGCGATCGCCACCACAGAAAATCCAGAGAGTTCATAATCGTGTTAGTGGGAGTTTAGCAGAAAAAGGTTTCGTCCCACCGCAATTTTATTGAGGAAATTCATCAAAAATGTTACTGCATTTAAGTACTTGGCAAGAAGTCGAAACTTATTTACAGCAATCAAAGGGGATTATTTTCCCTATTGGTTCCACAGAACAACATGGGCCAACGGGGTTAATTGGCACTGATGCCATTTGTGCAGAAGCGATCGCAGCTGGTGTAGGTGATTCAACTCAAGCGATCGTTGGCCCTACAATCAATGTGGGGATGGCACTGCATCATACCTCCTTTCCTGGCACTATCAGTCTGCGTCCCAGCACTTTAATTCAAGTAGTGCGAGATTATGTAACTTGTTTAGCCAAAGCTGGTTTTAGCAAGTTCTACTTTATTAACGGACACGGCGGTAATATCGCCACCCTGAAAGCTGCTTTCTCAGAAACTTACGCGCATTTAGAAGATTTACAGATTCCCAATGCTCAACAGGTGCAATGTCAAGTGGCAAACTGGTTTATGTGCGGTTCTGTATATAAGCTAGCTAAAGAATTATATGGGGATCAAGAAGGTTCTCATGCAACGCCAAGTGAAGTGGCCCTCACCCAGTACGTTTATCCACAGGCGATTAAGCAAGCACCCCTTTCACCAGAAGTTGCAAGCGGACATAGGATTTATAGCGCAGCTGACTTTCGAGTGCGTTATCCAGATGGACGCATGGGATCAAATCCGGCTTTAGCAACGCCTGAACATGGTAAGCAATTTTATGATTTGGCGGTGAAAGAACTTAGCAATGGGTATTTGGAATTTGTGAACGCTGAATAAAAGTTATGCAAAGAGATTGTAGAGATGCGAGTAACATCGTGTCTCTGCATAAAATATCTGGAGAATAATTAAGTGATTTCGAACAAGTATTAATCGATAAGTTGGAATACTATAGCAATGGACTGGGGACTGGGGACTGGGTGAAAAGTCTTTTTGTGTCTAAGTTTTATCATCTGTTGATGTCTTAATCACCTTGGCTGTTGCTATATTTATTAGAATTGCGTAAAAAAAGGAGGTTAGGGGTGGCCTAAAATCACAGCTAAACACTTTTAAAACAACCTATAAGGCCGCTTCTACGTTCGTAAGAAATTTATAAATGGGGATTTAAAGATATTACTTCTTGAGTGCCAGAGTCAAGCCATCTGCGATCGCTACTAAACTAAGACTAACTCGCTGGTCTTGATGCAGCTTTTGATTAAAGGCACGAATCTTTTTAGTTCTATTATCTTGCACTTGAGGGTCGGCAACCCTGCCTGACCAGAGGACATTATCGATCGCAATCAGTCCTCCAGGACGCACTAATTGCAGCGATCGCTCATAATAACCATCATAGTTGCTCTTATCTGCATCGATGAAAGCAAAATCAAAGGTTTCCGCCTCTTCTGTTGCGAGTAGCCGATCCAAAGTCTCCAAAGCTGGGGCAATATGCAGCTGAATCTTATCCGCCACTCCTGCTTGCTGCCAATAGCGCCGAGCGATCGTTGTAAATTCTTCACTCACATCACAGGCTACTACTTTACCGTCCGTGGGTAACGCCAATGCCACCACCAAGGAACTATAACCTGTAAATACCCCAATTTCCAAAGTTTTCTTAGCTCCCAACAACTGCACCAGTAACGCCAGAAATTGACCCTGTTCAGGAGCAATCTGCATTCTCCCTATTGGATACTGGGCTGTTTCCTGTCTCAGTTGGGTTAAAATATCTGGTTCTCGGAGAGAGACTGACAGTAAATAGTCATAAAGGTTTTGTTCGAGTCCTAGTGTTTGAGTTGTCATAAGATTGGGGATTAAGGCATTGGGTCGGTATTATTAAGCAAAGCGATCGCTGAGAATATTTAAATCATGGCAAACCTCAAAGAAGATGATAACGCCCTGCGTGAGGTGTTGACCCAAGCTAAAACCATCGCTGTTGTCGGTCACTCTGATAAACGCCAACGCACCAGTTATCAAATCGCCCAATTCTTGCGGCAGAGAGGGTATACAGTCTATGCGGTCAACCCCCTAGTTAAAGAAATTGACGGTCAACCCAGTTATGCTGCACTCCACGAATTACCAGAACCAGTGGATATTGTTAACGTGTTTCGCCGTTCTGAATACTTGCCAGAAATTGTAGATCAATCAATTTCCACCAACGCGAAAACTGTCTGGGTGCAATTAGGCATTTGGCATCAACCATCAGCACAAATAGCTGTAGATGCAGGACTTAACGTGGTGATGGATGCCTGTATCAAAATTGAGTATCTGCGGCTGAGGATAAATTTGGCAGGCGATATTTAATAGCATCCAACTTTTGCATCCATCATTATGCGTATAGATGACTATCAAAGCGATGTAGTTTGTAATTATTATGCAATAAACCAGCGCCCAGACATTTTATATGTAGAGATATTGCATACCAAGCCTTTGCTTGAGTTACTTGCCTAAACCCTTCTAGAATAAAAACTATTGTAGGGAAGTTTTATTACTTACTAAACTTGCTTTTATTCTGGGAGGTATGATGAGCCGTCCAATAATTCTTGGTATTGTAGGCGACAGCGCTGCTGGGAAAACAACACTAACGCGAGGAATCGCTCAGGTACTCGGCCCAGAAAATGTTACGCTCATTTGCACAGATGATTATCACCGTTATGATCGCCAACAACGTGCAGAGATTGGCATCACTGCCCTCCACCCGGACTGCAACCACTTAGATATTATGCAGCAACACCTGTCGTTGCTACGCACAGGACAGCCAATTCTCAAACCAGTTTACAGCCATAAAACCGGCACATTTGAGCCACCGCAGTATATCAAGCCAAATAAATTCGTGATTATTGAGGGATTACTCGGTTATTCTACTCGTGCCGCCCGTGACTCTTACGATGTTAAAGTTTACCTTGCACCCCCGGAAACAATCCGCGCCAAGTGGAAAGTCAAGCGAGACACGCAAAAGCGGGGCTACACTGCCGAACAGGTGCTAGCCGAATTAGAAAAACGCGAACCAGACTCAGCACAATTCATCCGTCCGCAGCGGCAATGGTCTGATATAGTTATTAGTTTTTACCCACCCACTGAGGAAGCTGATGAAACCAATGGGCATTTAAATGTCCGTCTGGTACTACGTCCGACAATTCCCCACCCAGATTTTACTGAGATTGTCAACTCTGGCTATGGTAATTCTGACTCAGCAATCCGCTTGGGGCTAGACAGGGATATGAGTAAGCCTGTGGATGTCTTAGAAGTTGATGGTCATGCAACCTTAGAACAGGTGAATAAGCTAGAGCATATTATTTGTTCTGATATGCCCCATTTACGAAGTATTTGCGATCGCGAAAGTAATCCAGAACTGGGTAAAATTGCTGGTACAACTGGGGAAACACTCCAGAGTTATCCTCTGGCCCTAACTCAGTTGATTATTACCTACCACATGCTGAAAGCAACGCAAATTTATCAGTAATTAGCGAAGATTCAGGGGTTTAACGGGTTTGCGATCGCGTGTAGTGTTGGGTTGTTGAATTATGCGATGCCTACGGCGGTAAACTACGCACTTTGCTAACTCAAACTTCAGATATTGATCAGGATTGTGGCTTGATGGGGGCTTGCAGCAATTCAATATCTTTAATTTGAAGAATGCCACTACTCTCAAATTGCACACTGATTTGAACTTTGGCAGCATCTGCTTCTTTTTTAAAATGGGCAAGCGCTTCGTAAGGTTTAAAATTTTCTGTTGGTGAAACATCCTGTAGACCATGAAGTTGTTGTCATTCCACCCCATTGTCCTGGTCTACGCAAACCTAAACTCACTTTAATTGCTTTTTCTGTGTCTAGCGCTTTCGCGTTAAATTGACAAGCAAAAACACACTCTTGGATATCGGGTTCTGCAACTTCAAACAAGATGACATTTCGCAAAGGATCTGTACTATTCAACAACTGCTGAGTATTATCGTCATAGGTTTCAATTCGCCAACTTTCTCCGACAATTGCAATGCCTCCCTTTGTTATGGTGGAATCGGTAGGTGTGAATCGACGAATCAACACAAATGGCTCTGCGGGTTCGGGAACAGCAACGAGTTTTTCCAGTTCCTTAAAGGCTTCCTGAGCTTTAGAGTCAATAAAACCTTTGAGATTGTTGAATAAATCATCGAACATGGCGATCGCCTTAAATCATATTATTTTTAGTGTTCCCTTTGAAGGTTGCAAATGAGATTACCCATAGAAACTTACCAAAATTAAAGATTTTCTCAAATAAGGAAGATTTTGAGAGCAAACAAGGGATAACTAAGGATAGTTCTATGTGTGGTGCTATTTTCTTAGTTTCCTATGACCTATTGCCTCAGAATTGCCGACTTACCTACAAATGAGCGTCCGCGTGAGCGATTAATGACGCATGGTGCCAAAATTTTAGCCACAGCGGAGTTAATCGCAATTCTTCTAGGCACCGGTCAAGGGCCGGGAAAACTGTCTGCTGTGGGTTTGGGACAATATATTTTGAGCGAATTAGGCAAACACCAACGTGATCCTTTGGCAGTTTTGCGAGAAGTCAGTCCCGCTGAGTTGATGCAAATTTCTGGTGTTGGCCCGGCGAAGGCGACAAGTATCTTAGCAGCAATTGAATTGGGTAAACGCGCCTTTCAATCTCGGCCCAACGATGGCACATTAATTGATAGCCCACTTGCTGCTGCTGCTACCCTCAGTCAAGATTTGATGTGGCAGACACAAGAACGTTTTGCAGTGGTGCTGTTAGATGTTAAAAATCGCTTATTGGGTACGCAAGTGATTACCATTGGCACAGCAACCGAAACCTTAGCTTCTCCCCGTGATATTTTTCGAGAAGTTATTCGTCAAGGTGCAACGCGGGTAATAGTTGCCCACAACCATCCTTCTGGGAACCTTGAACCCAGCCAGGAAGATATAGAATTGACGCGTCAGTTGTTAGCAGGAGCGCAGCTTTTAGGCATTCCGGTATTAGATCATCTGATTTTGGGCAATGGCAATCATCAGAGTTTACGGGAACTTACAACCTTGTGGAATGAACATCCGCAAGGGGATTAATTATTGAACAGGAAGATGGGATACGAAGAATTATTTTACCGCATCTCTGCGTCTCTCCCTCCCTGCCTCTTCTTTCTTGGCACCTGCCCTAGAGTTACAACTTATTTGCTTTCTTGCATGTTTCTGACTAGTTTAGTTACTAGCTTTCTGGGAGTAAATCTTACAGATTCAGCGAGAAGCTTATTTTTAATTCCAGGAACGACAACAGTTTTGTTTTCCAATAGACCACGATAGCCGATCTGGGCTACTGTTTCCGCAGTCATAATTTTTCGACCGCTTACCAGCTTTGAGTCTTCCATCGCGGCTCTTTCTTGAAAACCAGATTCTGTAGGCCCTGGACAAAGCGCCGTCACAGAGACACCTGTACCTTCTAATTCATTAGCGATCGCTTCTGTGAACGATAAGACATAGGCTTTACTAGCGTAGTATACTGCCATCAGCGGTCCTGGTTGAAAAGCAGCAGTGGAGGCCACATTTAATATTTTTCCAGACCCCCGTTTAACCATACCCTTGAGGAATAACTTGGTTAAATGTGTGAGACATAAAATATTAACCTGTAACAATTGCAGTTCAGCATTCAAGTCAATTTCATTAAATAATCCGTAGGTAGCAAACCCCGCATTGTTCACCAGCACATCAACTTTGATAGATGCTTGTTCTAGCTCATTAAAAATTTCTTCTGGGGCTGCTGGGTTAGATAAATCCTTGGAAATAACTTTGACACCAATGCCAAATTTATTTTTAAATTCATCAGCGATTTTATTCAGCTTGTCTACGCTTCTAGCTACCAACACAAGATTGTAACCATCCTGAGCAAATAACTTCGCGAATTCATAACCGATGCCGCCAGATGCACCAGTAATAAGAGCCGTTTGTCTGGGATTACTCTGCATAAATTTTCCTCTCTTAACTGCTTAAAAAAAAAGAATCATTAGTTATTGGGCATTGGGAATTGGTTATTAATTCTTCTCCCCCTGCCTCCTTCATTGCCATCGAGAAATTTCCAAACGAACTGCCGCGTTTGTTCCTAAGACTTTTTGCCCACGTTCAGGTAGGGGAACATATGCAACATATATACCTGAACTGGATTCTGAAGTGGGATTTAAGTTTGTTACTGGCTCTTTCTCATCGGAATTCCAACTGTATTTAGCGTCATATGTGCCATCTGTTGCGGCAACATCAGTAATTAGATAGTCAGACCACAGGGGTACTTGGTCGAGATGACTGTCACGCAACCAATTCGTCTCTTGTTTTGTGAAGGAATGCAGTGCTAAACGCAGGGCATATCTACAGACGTTATCATCACTGGCTGAGTTTTTTGGGATTAAAAAGGCTGTAAACAAGGGTATAGGTTTATCTGTTCTTGTTAACTCTTGTGTGATTGGGCAATAATGAGCGATCGCTTGCTCATATATAGGGATAGGAAGACCACGCAAAGCAACCCTAGTTTCAAGTTGATAAAAATTCTTGTCCAGGTTTTTCAACTGGACATTGCTTAGAGACAGTTTCACCTGAATATCACCAAACAGAAAGCGTTGCAGGTTTTGATAACCTTCTTCCGAGTTCAATATGCCATAACGCCCACCATGAGAGCGATGAATATAGGCACGATGAGATCCGGTGATGTAAGCTTTATCAATCTGAACTAGACCATCACTTTTCACCCCCACAGTCGTGCGTGAAAGACCAAAAGCTTCTTCATAATCATGTGCATTAGTGCCAATTAGAGAAAAAACGCGGTTTGGCGAAAATGCATTTTCTAGGCTTTGTAGTTTTTCTAGCTTAAAGTCATTGGGTAACTTAGCTGTTGGCTTGATATAAGGTGTTAAATACTGATACATCCTCTGGGGACCAAAGTCATCAGAATTATTTAATTGAAACCTGTCCCTCAATTCTTCAAGTAAACCACTCCCGACCTCAAAATAAATGCCACCATGAGGTGTGGCGTAGGTAAATAATTTATCAATGTGATTGACAGCTTGTTCGCGTTGTTCTGGATATATCTTTTGAATCAAGCTGCGACAAACAAGGCCTCCCATCGAGTGGGCGACAAGATAGACTTTGCCTGCACCTGTAGTTTTTTTGACAGTTTGGATTAGGTCTCTTAAACCCTTGGCTATTTCCTCCATCTCCTGCCTGACTTCGGTCTTAGAACCAAAACTGCGTGTAGTTATATCATAAAATCGGTAGATCCAAATAGTTTTATGAAGTTGATTAGACAATCTCTTAATTTGATTACTTATATTCTGATTGTCAACAATCGGTTGATAACCATGATCGGTCATTAGCCGCAGCAATGGACTTTCGAAAAAAAACTTCTGGGGATTTTCTTTCTCATCTACTCGAATATGGGTTGAACCACTATTGAATCCATAAAACGGATCATTGACCGTTTGTTCAACATCTTTTTGTGTACCTGCATATCCACGAACGAAAATGATTGGTAAATACTGCATAAATATATCCTCGCTATTTAAAAATATTTTTGCTCGTTCCCAAATTTAACCTGGGAACGAGTACTTGCAATGCATGAACATCTAGACAACTTGTCTTAGAAAGTTTTCACGAATTCAATTAGGGCTTTCTTGTCTTCATCTGGCAGATTTGAGCCAAAATAATGACCCTCATCTTCAACGAAGTCAGGAGATTTGTTAGCTCTTAAAAGCACGCGTGCCAACTTACCCTTAATTCCATCCTTGGGTTTTAAGTCCTGAAAAAGGTTGCCGATATTAAGAGATGTAATCGCCTCTCTAATATTGATACTTGCCAGCAAATTCACAGGCGTACCTTTAGGAATAGGAATCCTAAATCTAGGATTCGGATCTCCTGGGGGAAGCTCTAATTTGGTATCTTTAGTTGTCCTGCTAATAATTCCTTCACGCTTTTCAGGCCACAACAGCTTTTCCATAGCATCCGTATAGGCTTCTACACGCCCTTTCACTGAAGGATCTTCGTTGTAAAGTCCTAGTGTATTATTGTGCAGAAGTGGTGCTGTTGCCCAAATACTAACTAGCGAAGGTGTACGGTAATATCCCAAACCGCCGTCTGGGATCTTAAATTCGATGGGTTTTTTCTCATCGAAAGGGTTGTACAGAGTCAATGTTCCTGGTGATGGCAGTTCTTTGTAGGTCTTCGACGAGAACTGATCCCAAATATGCCCCTTAGTGGCATTTGTCCCCAGCGATCGCGCCGCATTAGTGCCAATTAGTGTCACCGGATAACGCTGGTCATCAGACAAGAAGTTGTGGTCTAAAAAATTACTACTGAGTACAGACTCTTCATACCATTTCTGAGCCTGTTCGGGGTCAACAGCGATCGCAGCAGGTGGCTTTTTGCTGGAATGGCAACCAGCACAAGTGCTAGCAAAAACCAGCTTGCCACGTTTGAGAACTTCTTCATCTTTAGTCAAGAACTCTTCACCACCTGGTGCATCTTTCAGATGCATCGGCTTGATGGTTTTCAAGAATGCTTCTGCATCAGCCATACGTGCTTCTGTTTGTCTCCACCCTTCGCACTCCTTCCGCGCCTTTTCGATATCAAAAGGTTTTTGGGGAGTTCTGCCTAATAAAGGCTCATGGAGAGTTGTCCAGTAATCGCCACACATCCCAATGTTGACGTAGACGCGTAGTGAGGCATTTGCCACTCCTGTAGAGTCCGCGCCATCTTTGAGAATATGATTAACATCCTGAGTTGAACCATCGTTCATTACCTCTGGATATGTGGGGCGATCGCCTAAATTAAAAATGGCATTGATCGCATTCGGATTATTGATGTGATCGTTACCAATCCGAGAAGTATCAGAGGTACCCGGTCTCTGAGAGTCAAGTACTTGCTTAACAAAACTATTGTCCCTAACGCTGGATGCAAATAATTTGTTTTCTTTGATGTACTGATTACCCAATGCTGCTACGAGGTTTTCCCATTTCGGATGTTCCTTGTCTTTCGGTGGGTTGAGAGGATCTAATGCTACGTGACAGATGGCGCATGACTGCCCAATCACGTAGGGAGGCTCAACTTGTGAGGTTTTGGCATATTCAACAGGGTTCCATTTTGCCGAGTCGAAGTTGGGGTTTTGGAACTTACGCAACCCAATAACGCCGGTTGAAAGTGGGTCTTTACACTTATCTAGCCACAAACCGTATTCATCTGGTGTTGTTGCTTTTTCACATCCAGGATCGTTAATTGCGCCATAGCGTTGGAATCGCTCGTCATGCACACGCGAGTCAATCAGCTTTAGTAGGTCAACACCGCCATGCGTTCGCTTCGCTAAATCACGATAGTACTTGGCGTTACCGCCAGTCCATAAGTACCAGGTGCAACGACCCCGTTTCTCGGCATCTGTCAAATTCTCCGTTGTGTATTCTGGGAGATAACCGATACCTTCACAATTATCAAGGTATTCAGATACACCCGTATCCGAATAACTAGTACTTAGGGCCGCAGGTGTATCGCTATACTCGTCAGCTAGAGCTGTAGGCGTTCCATAAAAGCCGCAGACTATAAATATAGTCACGAATAGGAGGAGCAGACAGCCCTTAAAAATTAGACTTGTCTTTTTCATAAAACTCTCTTAAACCTTTTTCACTGCACCTCAGGTTTACAGAGGTACACTAATGCTCCATCATTGATTTCCCATTTTCCGGATTTAGCCTTGGGATACTTTTGATGATTTAAAATGTACCTGACTGAGGTTCGTTATATATGAAGTTACTACACAAATTTGCAAAACGTCATCAATAAAGTTTTATACATTTCTAAATCAAAAATTTAAAAAATTGTAAACTAACAATGGTGTTGAATAACCAATTTGCTATGGTTATATCGATTCCCTGCATAGTTGGTTAAGTTTGTAACAAATTGTTAGAAGCTACTTTTAAGATTGCCTTAACCTTTTAAGAGAAATAAAAGGCGAAAATTTTCACTTTTTTTAAGATTTTGTTGGTTAATGCTGTAGGTTTACAAACGGCAAAAGACTTTATATAACTGTAAAAACCAATAAGGATAAACATCCATGCTGAAACTTGGTAGCCAAATCTAAGTAACAAAAACTTAATATTTGGCGTTCGCATCCGAAAACCTGCACTGTGGATTTGTAGACATAAACAATTACCCTTCTAGAGACATTAAAAATAGCAGTCCTCTGGAGAGGTTATTAGTGCTAGGAAAAATTCTCATACCTAATTAATTTTATTGCCGATACAACAAAATAAAGACAGAGGAACACATGGAAAGTGATATTATCTTCGAGCCATTGAAATTCCGTAACCTCACAGTCAAAAATCGGATTTTTCGCTCTAGTATTTCTGGAAGATGGGATAACTATGATGGTTCAGGTACCCAAGCCCGAATCAACTGGGAAGAAAAGTTTGCTCGTGGTGATGTAGGGGCTATTATTAGCTCCTTTGTCCCAGTCACTATCCGAGGACGAATTATGCCTAATTACGCCACCATTGACTGTGATGAGCGTATTCCTTTCTGGCGAAAACTAGGCAAAAAAGTCCACGAATATGACTGTAAATTTATCTTGCAATTAAGTCATTCTGGGCGACAGCAGGACATTGGCGGTATAGAAAACTTAGGAAAAAAAGCGTTAAGTTCTACCAGCCAAACTGAACCATTCCACGGCTTTTTGTGTCAAGCAATGACACTAGCAGAAATTAAAGAAACAATTCAATACTTTGCCGATGGTGCTAGACGTGCCCGTGAAGCAGGTTTAGATGGAGTAGAATTGCACAGTGCAAATGGATATCTTTTTAACCAATTTCTCAGTTCTGGAATCAACGACCGTCAAGATGAATACGGTGGTTCGTTAGAGAATCGAGCGCGGTTTTTGCTAGATGTAATTAAAGCAATCCGTAAAGAAGTAGGCAACGACTTTCATTTGCAATTCAAAATTAGTGCCGTTGACTATAACAACGCCGTCACCTTTTGGGAAAAACCAGGTAATACCATAGAAGATTCCATCCAAGTTTGTAAATGGGCAGAAGAAGCTGGGGCTGATGGGGTGCATGTATCAACTGGGAGCTTATTTCCTCACCCACTCAATCCTATTGGTGATTTTAATTTTGATATTATTTCTAAAACTTATGATGCTATGTTGTCGAGTGGCGTTGAAACCACACGCAACTACATTTTATTTCGCAAATCATTTTTACACCCACTTTTCAATTGTTTATGGAACCGCGTGAAAAAGCAATTGCCTCCCCAGGCATTTAGTGGTGATGATATAAAAGACCTGAAAATCAAGCAGTTACTGGCAGAGAACCAAGGCAGAAACTTGCTAGATTCCAGAGAAATTAAAAAACACGTTAATATTCCCGTATTATGCACAGGTGGTTTACAGCAGGCTTCTTATATTCGTCAAGCAATTAATGATAAATATTGCGATGGCGTCACAATGGCTCGTACCCTCATTGCTAACAATGACTTAGTTAAATCTTTTAAAGAAGGTAAAGACCTTGCAGATAAACCGTGTACTTATTGTAATAAATGTCTGCTGAATGTAATTGAAAACCCCTTAGGTTGTTACGAGCAGGATCGTTTCAATAGCTATGAAGAAATGATGGAAGAAGTAATGTCAGTCTTTCATCCAACTCAGTTTGCAAATTCATCTAAATAAAAAACGATGGGTATCAGATTGACAATTTCGCTTACAGATAATTTCGGCAATATAGGGAGTGTTTTATGACTGAACAAACTAACCCTACCCTACTTTCTATCCCACTCAAGGGAATAAAGAGCATCTTCAAGCGGATTTGGGTTGTGATTGTGGGCGTTGTAGCAGTAGCAGTCTTTTTATTGTGGCCTGTTTTATCTAACTCTCCAGTAGATTATGCTGATATTGAAAACCACTTTAAATATGGTTCAATCGGCAGCGAACCCATCAATGGCATCCCTTACTGGATTTGGAAAGTTTTACCAGAGTTATTTCCAGATAAATTACCTGGAAAAGGTTATACTTTTCTGGGATTTATCAAAGAACCTGACAAAGATTTACCTATAGGTTTTTCGCAACGGAGAGTCTTTATTGATCGAGTTGGGTTGAATTGTGCTGTATGTCATACAGGGACGCTACGAGATACCCCCAATAGCGAACATCAAGTCATCACCACGATGCCTGCTAATGTGCTTAATTTGCAGGGATATATCAAATTCTTATCAGCAGTTGGTGTGGATGAACGCTTTACTGCTAATCGGATGTTGCCAGAAATAGAAAAAATTAGTGGTGGTCTAAATCCCGTTGAAAAATTACTCTATCGCTTCATTGCAATTCCTCAAACTAGAGATGCGCTAATTAATCAGGCATCTCGGCTTAAGTTTGTTGAAGAACAACCAGATTGGGGGCCAGGAAGAGTAGATACTTTTAATCCTTATAAAGCAATTCAATTCCATTTTCCAATGGATAAATTGCGTCAGGATGAACTGATTGGTACTTCTGATTTCCCCTCAGTTTGGAACCAAAAACCGCGCGAGGGATTGCAATTACATTGGGATGGTAATAATACTTCCGTTGATGAACGTAATAAGAGTGCGGCTTTGGGCACCGGAGTCACACCCACAACAATTGATTTACCTCGGATTCAGCGAGTTGCCGATTGGCTTTGGGAACTACCACCACCAAAATATCCCTACGAAGTTAACGAAACTATGGCAGCGAAGGGAGAACAGCTTTTTGAAAGTAATTGCGCTAGTTGTCATGCTTTTGGTGGCGCTTATACAGGCAAAGTTGTACCAATTCAAGCAATTGGGACAGACCCCCATCGTCTCGATTCATATACCTACGAAACGATGTCTAACCAAAATACGCTGTATACAGGCTATCCGTGGCGCTTTAAGAATTTCCGCAAGACGAATGGTTATGCAAATATGCCTCTTGATGGTGTTTGGTTACGTGGCCCTTATCTGCACAATGGCTCAGTCCCCACCTTACGGGATTTGCTAGAAACACCAGAAAATAGACCTAAAGAATTCTATCGTGGCTACGACGTGATCGATAGAGAAAAAGTTGGCTTTGTGTCTGATGTAGGTGGAGAAAACGGTAAAAAATACTTTAAGTTCGATACAACAAAGGCTGGAAATAGTAACAGTGGCCACTTATACGGCACTGATCTTCCCACAGAAGATAAAGATGCACTAGTTGAGTATATGAAGAAGCTTTAAAAGGAGAAAAATGAATACTTACGCTAAATGGTTTAGTCGCATTACTTGGCTCGGCATTATTGTTAATATGTTTTTTGTCATTCCCTCTTGCTTCTTTCCAGAGCTAATGCTGACGTTCCTCCACATGCAGATACCTGTACCCATTATCTGGGTTCGTGCTGCGGGAATGCTGTTATTTATTATTAGTGCATTTTATGTCCCTGGAGCAATTGATCCATATCGATATCAGGCAACAGCATGGATATCAATATTTCCTTCAAGAGCTTTTGGCTCAACGTTTTTTATTTGTGCAGTGTTTTTATTTGGTCAAGATAAAGGCTTTTTATCCATTGCCTTTGTAGACCTGTTTTTTGGATTAGCCGAATTAATTTTTCTGACACTAGCAATGCGTAATCAAAACGCCATTGCTACAACTCCAGTAAAGCAATTTTCCTAATTTTATCTCTAGCCTAGTGTGGGTATATTGCCTGCACTACAAACAGATTCTTCTGCAAAGGAGCAAGAGAGTGCCATGACAATACTCAAAGATAAAATAGGTAGGGTAATCACAAGCATTGTTTTAGTTGTGATCCTTTTAGTTGGTGTAGTTGGGTATGTGGGATGGTATAACCTTTTTCGAGAGGTTCCCACTTATTATGAATCCCCTGAAGAACACTTTAAATATGGTTCTATTGGCACAGAAGAAGCACAAGGTGTTCCCTATTGGATTTGGATGGTACTACCACGAATATTCCCTGATAAGTTACCAGGCCCAGGTGGTTATACTTCCTTGGGAATCACATGGGAAGAGGGTAAAGAAATGCCAGTTGGCTTTACAAAAAAAACCATCGGCTTCCCTCGTGTCGGTATAACTTGCGCTGTTTGCCATACCGCCACCTATAGAAAAACAGAGAAAGATAAACCCACAATTGTCGCCGCAGCCCCTGCTAATAAGTTTGATTCCCAAGGCTATTTACGATTTTTGAGTGCAAGTGCTGGTGATTCCAGATTTACGGCAGATTATATCCTTGATGAAATCAAATATAACTATCGGCTTTCTTGGTTGGAAAATTTACTTTATCGCTATGTGCTAATTCCTCAAACTAAGAAAGCGCTGCTGCAACAAAAAGAAGACTATAGTTGGACAGATTCCCGCCCTAACTGGGGTCCTGGTCGAATTGACCCTTTTAACCCGGTTAAATTCAATACTTTAAAGTTGCCCAAAGATAACACTATCGGCAACTCTGATATGATGCCTCTTTGGAATCAAAAGATGCACAAAGGGTTTGCTCTCCATTGGGATGGTTTAGAAACTTCACTAACAGAAACTGTTCAAACTGGAGCAATTGGTGACGGTGCTACCAAAAAATCACTTCCTGTAGCTGATTTACAGCGGGTAGAAGATTTTATTCAAGAATTACCACCTCCCAAATATCCATTTGCTATTGATGAGCAAGTGGCTACAAAAGGAAGCCAAATTTTTGCTAATAGTTGTGCATCTTGTCACGCTTTTGGTGGGGAAAGAACAGGTACTGTCATCCCTGTGGAAGAAGTGGGAACTGACCGCCATCGGTTAGATATGTGGACACAGGAAGGAGCAGATACTTACAATCATTTTGGTGATGGCTACCCTTGGGATTTTAAAAACTTACGAAAAACTAATGGGTATGTATCTGTTTCCCTAGATGGTTTGTGGTTAAGAGCGCCATATTTACATAATGGTTCAGTCCCATCTCTACAAGATTTGTTAGAAAAACCAGAAAATCGTCCTCAGGTTTTCTATCGAGGATATGATGTCTACGACCCGAAAAAAGTTGGCTTTATTACTGAGGGAGATGAAGCCAAGGCTGTAGGTTTTAAATACGATACAACCGTAACTGCTAATTCCAATCAAGGGCATGTTTATGGAACTGATTTATCTGGTGAAGATAAAAAATCCTTGATTGAATATCTAAAAACATTGTAATTAAACTAGTGACTAAATCAGAAGAAAATGATTTAGCAACTTTGTGATGTTAATGATTTACTACCAAATCATAAATACCTGAATTGGAGATAATTATGAAACCCTACTTACCGCAGAACGATCCAAATAGTAGTTATCGAACAAGTTCGCTGGATAAAAATCGAGAAGAGTACAATTTTAATTATGATTATCTGGCTCCTATACCAGTAATTGATAAAGTGCCTCACAAGGAAATATTTTCAGCGGAATATACTGCTAAACGCTTGGCAAGTATGGCAACTTTGGTACCAAATATGTTGGCTGCCAAAGCCAGAAACTTCCTAGATCCGCTGGATGAATTGGAAGAATATGAAGACCTTTTGCCACTACTATCAAAACCCGATGTCATAAATAATTACAAAACAGACTCGTGTTTTGCTGAACAACGACTCTCTGGAGCAAACCCATTAGCTATCCGAAGAATTGATGTATTGCCTGATAATTTTGCTGTAACAGATTACCATTTTCAGAAGGTTGCAGGTACAGAATTTACTTTGGAAAAGGCACTCAAGGAAGGTAAGCTGTATTTCTTAGATTACCCTTTGCTCTCTGATATTCAAGGTGGTGTCTACAATAATGTTAAAAAGTACCTTCCCAAACCGCAGGCTCTATTTTACTGGCAAAGTAATGATAGTCATAATGGTGGTTCTCTAGTGCCTGTTGCTATCCAGATTAATCATGACTCTGGCATAAATAGCCTGATTTATACACCAGATGACCCCCATTTAGATTGGTTTTTGGCAAAAACCTGCGTCCAAATTGCTGATGGCAACCATCAAGAATTGGGTAGTCATTTTGCCTATACCCATGCAGTTATGGCTCCGTTTGCAATTGTAACTGCGCGACAATTAGCAGAAAACCATCCCATCGCGTTATTGTTAAAACCCCACTTCCGTTTCATGCTATTTGATAACGATTTGGGACGCACTCAGTTTTTACAGCCTGGTGGACCGGTTGATGAGTTTATGGCAGGTTCATTGGCAGAGTCTGTTGGATTTGTGGCGAAGGCTTATGAAGAATGGAGTGTAGAAAAGTTTACCTTTCCTCGGTTAATAAAAAGTCGTCAAACAGATGACCCAGCAATTTTACCGCACTTTCCTTTCCGGGACGATGGCATATTAATCTGGAATGCCGTCGAAAAGTTTGTGGCTGAATACTTGCAACTCTATTACAAAACTTCACAGGATCTCAGTGATGACTATGAATTGCAAAATTGGGCTAGGGAATTAGTGGCGCAAGATGGTGGTAGAGTCAAGGGAATGCCAGGCAAGATTGAGACTCTAGAACAACTGATTGAAATCATTAGTGTAGTAGTTTTCACTTGCGCTCCTCTACACTCGGCTTTGAATTTTTCTCAGTACGAATATATGGCTTTCGTACCCAATATGCCCTATGCAGCCTACCACCCAATTCCAGAAACTAAAGGTGTGAACTTGGAAACTATCTTGAAGATACTTCCTCCCTTTAAACAAGCTGCCGATCAGGTGATGTGGACTGAGATTTTAACATCGTTCCATTATGACAAATTAGGTTTTTACGATGAGGAGTTTGCTGATCCATTGGCGCAGGAAATTGTGGTGCAATTCCAACATAATTTGCATGAAATAGAACGGCAGATAGACATCAGAAATCAAACTCGTCCCATACCTTATAACTACCTCAAGCCTTCGCAAATTATTAACAGCATCAATACTTAAGTCAGTTTACCGAAAAAGAGGAATCACAATGTCAAATCAGCAAGTAACCGTCACCGCTCGACTAAAAGTGAAGCCGGGTTTGGAGGATAAATTCAAGCAGGAATTCCAACCCGTAATAGCTCTTACCCTTACAGAAAAAGGTTGTATTAATTACGATTTGCACCAATCTGTTGAAGATCCATCTTTGTTTATGTTGCATGAAAACTGGGTTAGCCAAGAAATTTTAGCTCAACACCTAGAGCAGCCGTATATTAAAGCTTTGGGGGAAAAATCAGGACAATTTTTGGTTGAACCACCTGATGTCAGGTTATGGCAGCAGATTGTGAACAATTCTTAGCTGGTGATAATAATGACATCAAGGGTGTTATTGTATGGTGCAACTGGCTATGCTGGAAAACTGATTGCTACATCAGCTAAAAATAACGGACTGGAATTAATTTTGGCTGGACGCAATCAAAGTTTACTGGCAGCAGTAGCCAATGAATTAAGTTTGGACTTTCGGGTTTTTGGCTTAGATGATCAGCAGGCGATCGCTCGCTCTCTTGAGGATATAATTGCTGTCATCAACTGCTCCGGCCCTTTTTCCAAAACCTCAAAGCCACTTGTCGATGCCTGTCTCCAAACTAAAACTCATTATTTAGACATCGCTGGCGAAGTACCTGAATTTCAGGCGCTACAGGCACGAGATGCTGAGGCTAAAAGTGCAGGGATAATGCTTCTCCCTGGTGTGGGATTTGGGGTTGTCCCTACTGATTGTGTAGCTGCTTATCTCAAAGATAAGTTAGCGATGGCAACACGACTGATTTTAGTCTATGAAACAGTAGGGGGTGTATCTCAAGGAACGGCAAATACTGTACTGCCAACTTTACATCACATGGGGGTAGTCCGAGAAGCAGGTAAGCTCATCCCATCTCGACCAGCATGGAAAAAGCGTAAAATTGATTTTGGTTATGGGCCCGTAACAGCAGTAACAAACCCTTGGCGTGCTGATATTATCACTGCGTTCCAGACTACGGGTATCCCAAATATCGAAGTTTATACCGTATTTCCTAATCCTGTACGCTTCCTGATGGAGTCGAGCCAGTATTTGGGATGGTTCTTTAACTCGTCTTTATTCCAAAGTGCTTTAGCAAGTCTAATTAAAACTCTACCCACTGGGCCAACGGCAGCAGAACGAGCGAAGGGTCAAGTTAGAGTAATTGGTTTTGCTGATGATGAAACTGGTCAACAAGTAACTGCAAAGCTCTTAGGGCCAGAAGCATACGATTTTACGGCATTGGCGGCTGTAGCAGTTATCAAACGGGTAATTAAAGGCGAAGTTAAGGTAGGTTTCCAAACTCCTGCATCTGTATATGGGGCAGATTTTGTCCTTGAAATTCCGGGAGTTATCGGGTTCGACTAAAATTAGGACTGACGCAAAACTAATACCAATTCAATTGATGATTGCAACACATCCTTGGGTAAAGACGGGATGAATCGCGTCTCTACAAATGGTCTATGTGTTGCATTCTTTTTTCAAATTGGAACTATACGCGCTCTGAGGCAATTCATGAATTGCCCCTACCTGGAAATAATTCTTTTTGCCTATTGTTTGCGTTAGCCCTGTAAAGATATACCAGGAAACTGGGTTTTTAGGTTTGATATCTTCTTCAGTGAGATTGATTCTGCAAAACATCCTCAAGCATAGACGCTAATTCTTTATTTAACCGACCAGACCTGACAAATTCTGCATAAGTATCTGCCTCAATTGCCAACAGTTCTCCTCGGAACTGTTCAGTTGTAAAACTCTGAAGATTGGGATATTCACCCTGTAATTTGTCAATTTCTATCCGTAAATCTGCAAGTTCGCCTTTGATTAGTGTCTCTTGATAACGGCGAAATTCTGGGTCAATACCGGGGCGTTGGTCTGCCTGGAGATGTTCTAGAACGCGTTCTAAAGCTACATGACGGGCAACGAATTCTAAATATTGCTCACGCAAGGGTGCATCACCTAGCAAATTGAGTTTTTCCAGCAAAGGTTTGATGGTCAATCCCTGAACAAGTAGAGTAAATAAAACTACTCCAAATACCGTAGCAATGATTTTTTCTCGCTCTGGAAGTATCGTCGAGACACTCAATGCCAGGGCAATGGAGACGGAACCGCGTAACCCACCCCACCAGAGGATAGTTTGTTCTGGTAAAGAAATGTCCGATTTGGTGATGCTAGTACTCAATTTGCTGAGAATATAAATACCAACTGCGCGCATCAAAATCATTGCTCCTACTGTCACCATTATGATTTGTAGGTTTTCGCCTAAACTAGCAAAGCGTATTTGGTCGCCAATTAGCAAGAAGACAATGGAGTTGACAAAGAACGCCAGAAATTCCCAAAATTCGGAAACAATAACCCGGGTGCGGGGATTCATGCCGATACGAGAGCCAAAGTTGCCTAAAATTAAACCTGTGGTGACAACTCCAATTACCCCAGAACCGCCTAAATCTTCAATGATCAGGTAAGTGCCGTAGGCGGAAACTAGAGTTAAGGATTGTTCTACCAAGGGCAAATCGAAGCGCTGGGTGAGGTAGGAAATACCAAACCCGATGAAAGCTCCCACCCCTACACCGATGCCAACAACTGTAAATAACTGCAATAAAATTGGCTGGAATTCAAATTCCACAGTTCCCAAAGATAAGGCCACCAAAAAACCAAAGGCAACTACAGCCATGCCATCATTGAACAAGCTTTCGCCTTCCATTAAGGTGGTAAGACGGCTATCTACGCCGAGTTGACGGAACAAAGCGGTGACAGAAACAGGGTCAGTGGCAGATAGGCTGGCTGCAATGAGTAAAGCTGTAGTTAGGGAAATACCAACGAGTTGATTGAGAGCGATCGCTACTCCTGCGATCGCAATTACCACCCCGAACACCGCATACAAGCAAATTGGCACTAAATCCCGCTTCAGTTCTGACCATTTCAAATTCCATGCGGCTTCAAATAGCAGCGGTGGTAAAAAAATGAACAAAATTAATTCGGGGGAAAGGGTTACTAAACGGACATCGACTAACGCCAAACCTAACCCGACAATCACCAGTAGCAAGGTGTAAGGTATATGGCGAAACCAGCTAAATATCTGCGGTAGTGTCGCCACACCTAGAGACACCGAAAGTACTAGCAAAAACTGCTTGAGATTGTTTGTAATGACTTCTTCAGCGATCGCTGATTCAAGCACCATAAGAAAATTCCTGGTATAATTTTGCCTTTATCCTCATCTGACTATTTTCAGATGACACCAGATCAATGTAAGACTTTAAATTAGCAAAGAATGAAGATTTGACAGTTAACCGAGTATTTAGGAGGAAGGTCTTGGGTAATAACATTCGAGACCGCTTTAAAAATTTCCGCCGCCGGGGTTCGCAGCCGGAACAACTCCAACAGCTACAAACAGACTTGCTGGCAGAATCAACCCTAGACTCAGCTTACATAATTTTGATTATTAGTTCCTGTGCGATCGCTACTTTAGGTTTATTGTCCAACAGTGCGGCCGTGATTATTGGCGCGATGATTATTGCCCCTCTGATGTTGCCGATTCGCGGTTTAGCTTTTGGTGCTTTGCAAGCAGATATTACCCTGTTCCGCAAGGGAATAATTGCTGTAGCAGTGGGCACGATCTTAGCGGTGGCGATCGCCTTTAGTCTGGGTTGGCTAGTGGGTTTGCCAAGATATGGTAGCGAGATTCTGGCTCGTTCGAGACCAACATTGTTAGATTTGGGGATTGCGGTAGCGGCTGGTGGTATCAGTGGCTACGCGAAAGTTGAGACAAAAATCTCTGCTAGTTTAGCAGGAACTGCGATCGCTGTTGCTCTTATGCCCCCCATCTGTGTGATTGGCTTAGGCTTGGCGCAAGGAAACTGGTCACTCAGTTTCGGAGCAACCCTACTTTATCTCACCAACTTGTTAGGTATTGCCCTCTCCTGTATGGTGACATTCTTAGTAGCGGGTTACACTTCAATGGCGCGGGCGCGTCAACCCCTAATTTGGACTATGGCTTTGACAACTATCCTGCTAATTCCCTTGGGAGTCAGCTTTGCCCGACTTGTAAGACAAGCGCAACTAGAAACCAGCTTACGACGGGCATTATTGAATCGAACTGTCACCTTTGGGCGATTGCAGTTGCTTAACAGTAATACCAACTGGTTGACAAATCCCCCAGAAGTCCGTTTGAGCGTCCGAGCAAGAGAACCTGTCACACCTCGGCAAGTAGAGTTATTAGAAGAATTTATTGAGCGAGAGATGGGGCAAACATTTACTCTAATTTTTGAAGTTGGTCAAGTGGAAGAAATCCGACGTTCCGAACCCACACCCTGAAGTTGCTAATGTAGCATCAGTAAAGTCAAGATAACTTTTAAGAACGTAATAGTGGATGTAACTCAATTAGTCAAAGTTTCAATTATTCTCTTGCTCCTTGCTACAGGTGTAGCTCTACTATCCCGGCGGTTACGAATCCCTTATGTTACAGGTTTAGTATTAGCAGGTTTGCCAATCACTGAGTTATTGTCTCGGCCGATTGGTTTAAATCCAACCCTTGTTTTGAATCTTTTCCTGCCAATTCTTATCTTTGAAGCTGGTATTAATACAGATGTCAGCCGCCTACGCAGCACCTTTAAACCAATTGCCCTGCTTGCTGGGCCAGGGGCTGTGCTTTCTGGAGCTATTATTGCCGCCCTGTTGAAATTTGGGCTGGGGCTGAGTTGGATACCTGCCTTATTTGTAGGAGTAATTCTGGCAAACACTGATACTGTTTCCATGATTGCCGTTTTTAAGGAAATACCAGTACCCTCTCGGCTTTCCACCATCGTTGAAGGAGAAACCCTATTTAACGATGCTGCTGCCTTAGTTTCCTTCAACCTGATTTTGCAAGTATATTCAACAGGCTCACTCACATTTATAGAGGGAATCCAACAACTGCTATTTATCTCTCTAGGAGGCTGCCTTGTGGGGTTAGTCTTGGGCTACTTGAGTATACCCATATTTGCTCGTTTGGATGATGCTCTTGGCAGCCTTTTACTGACAGTCGCAGTTGCATTAGGAACTTTTCAGGTTGGGCAATTTCTCGGTGTATCGGGTGCTGTAGCCGTAGTTGTAGCAGGACTAATTTTCGGGAATTTAGGGCTTTCTCGCAATACTTCTGCTTCTAGTCGCATCACCTTGTTGAGTTTCTGGGAATATGCCAGTTTTACCGTCAACACCTTTATTTTTCTGCTAATTGGTGTAGAAATAGACCTAGTAACGCTCTGGAAAACTTTACCTGCAATTCTATTTGCAGTTTTGGCTTATCAAATCGGGCGAGTTCTTACAGTCTATCCTTTGCTAGCAGGGATTCGTTGGATTGACCGCCCAATTCCACTACGCTGGCAACATTTACTCTTTTTAGGCAACATCAAAGGTTCACTCTCAATGGCTCTGGCATTGAGCTTACCCACTACATTACCAGGGCGAGAAGTCCTGATCGCTTTAGTTTTCGGTAGTGTGCTGGTGTCGTTAGTTGGACAGGGTTTAAGTTTGCCTTGGGTGGTAAAACGCTTAAAATTATCTAAATTTTCAGAAGCTCAACAACAGGTTGAAGAATTGCAAGCCCAGTTGATGACTGGTAAGGCAGCGCAAGATGAATTAGATAGCTTGTTGAAATCAGGGGTGTTACCAAAAGCCGTTTATGAAGAGATGCGTTCAGCTTATCAGGTACGAATTGCCGGTGCAGAAAAGACACTGCGGGAACTTTATAATCGTCGTCCTGATGAGTTGGAAGGCAAAAGTGGCAACAGCACTAAACTTGATGCCATTCGCCGCCGTTTACTGCTGGCAGAAAAAGGAGCGCTCAATGAAGCAATGCGGAAGCGAATTCTCTCAGAAGAAATTGTGCGCGGACGGATACAAACTCTTGATGAACAATTGCTGAAGTTAGAAGATGATTAAAATAATTCGTAATTCGTAATTCGTAATTCGTAATTCGTAATTACGGATTAGGGATTGTTTTAATTACCCTACCAGGACTGATGAAAGAAATTCCCTGTTGAAAGTCAGTACCAATCATGACTGCCTCCACTATAGGTTCGGATATTTCTGTTTGGGATACCCACTCTACAATAAAGTTTGCTCCTAAACCTCCGCTGGTGTCATTTCTATTTACAAAAAAAGCTGTAGAAGCTAGTGCATCAAGTTGAATAGGACGTTCCAAATACTGTTTAACTAATTTCCCATCTGAGTTATGGTAGCGCACAGAAGTAATAATAATAGGATTGGTTAAGTCTGTATTCCGAATACTGAGCGTAACTGCTAACTCGAAAATCTCCTGGCGATTGTGATGATAAATATGTGAATAAACAGGAACATAAACAGTTTGACTGCTTGCTATCTTAAAATTCTTATCCAGTGTCACTATTTTTTGAGATGGAGTTGCTTGAATGGCATCGGGTTGTGACTTAGGTGGAATATTTATTGATTTACAAGATGCAAGAATAATAACAGCGATCGCTAAATAAAGATGTGGATACTGCTTCATCAAAACTATTTACGCCAATTGTTTATATATGTGTAACTAACCACACCTAATAAAGTGTTTAGATAGAAACTGCGCTCAACATCTTTGTTCAATAAAATCAATGACTTGATGTAAACATCCTGGTTTAGTCACAATTAGCACAGTTGAATGAGGTTCAAGTATTGTACTGCCGTTAGGAATCATCAAATCTTCGTGGGGATGGGGTTGATAGCCAATAATTAGCGAACCACTAGGAAATCGAGAATCCTGAGCAATTTCGGCAACGCTACGACCAGCAACATAGCAATTGTTTGGGATGGAAAGTTTCAGAACCTCAATCTGTCCCTGCTCAAAATGCATCATTGATTCTACTTGCGGATACTCAATGGCATTCACCATTGTGGAAACTGATAATTCAACAGTACTGATAATGTGGTTAGCTCCAGCTATACGTAGCGGTTCGGCAAAATCGGGGTGGCGCATCCGGCTCAAAATATGGGGGACACCGTAGTGTTTAGCAAGAGTTACCATTGCCAAGTTTAAGGCATCACTTCTGAGAACAGCTGCCAAGGAGCCGGCTTTGCGAATCCCAGCTTCTAACAATACTTCTGTACTCACAGCACTGCCTTCAAAAGCCATTGCTCCCACTTGTTCACGGGCGTAGCGGCAAGCGGTAGGGTCAATGTCAATTACGGCAACAGTATGTCCTAGTTCTACTAGTTTCTGCGCTAAACTTAAGCCCACTAAACCGGCTCCACCTATGAGTACGTACATGGATGTTCCTAATATTCTTTGAATTTTTACTTCACTTTATACGTTAACAAAATAGTCATTAGTGATTGAGCATTTGTTATGAATTCTGCTCCCTTGGCTTGCCCTGCTTCTACAGCAATTGGATGTTTTTTAATTTTAAATGTCTTAGCAACAATAGAAATAAACAAAATTATATGAGCGGAGGTATTTTCAATTGTAATTTTTAAACTGGTATTTTTCGAGCAACTCTTTAACTTGAGCGGCGACCAAAGGATGTGGATCTTTTTGCAACTGGGGGAGGATTTGCAGGAGAACGCGATGTGAAACCATATGCAAGTATGCGATCGCAGCTTCCCTAACAAAGCCTGTTGGATGACGCAAACTCACTAAAATCTCGGAACTTGTCAGCCGGATGCGAGTCACTTGAGCAAAATGAAAACAGCAAGCTAAACACCAGTCAGAAAGGAAGTTACCCAACATCAGCAATCTGTGGAGGCGATCGCTAACTATCATATTCTCATATTCTACGATCTTGGCTTCTACAAGATGTTGCAATTTTTCTGGCTGCGGTCGGTTATCTAAAATATTCAGCAATAAAGACTTTGAAGACAAAGTTACGGTATGCTCTAAGATTTCTAACCCCCGCGCTAAGTTTACCACTGAGAGCGATCGCAGATTAAATGCAGCTGCCTGCATCTTTTCTGGTGAGTAAAGCAGTTTCAATAGCAGTAGCAGCCGCTCTTTGACATCCAATTCTAATTCTAAAAGGGCACGTTGCAATAACTCAGAGACGATCACAATTCTCTCACTAGATTGATGATTTTCTTTTTCGTCTAGTGTTTTGAAGTCAATATATGCGGCATAAATCTCGCCTAAAAACTTTAATTCCTGCCCAATTAAATTTTCTACCCGACTTTCATAAAATCGATCCACTAAACCTGTAATTCCTGGTTGTTTATGTATTTTTAGTAAGCTGCGAAGAATATGATCCCTAGTAGTACCCCAAGATGTTTCTAGGTTTTCCCATAAAGTCTCCAATGCTTCCTGGGTGCCAATTTGAGCAATGGTACGCCACGCGTACATCCGCACTACTTCTGGTTTGTAAGTATTGGTAGCCAACCGCAGTAGCATTTCTACAGCTTCATTCTCCAATTTTACTAGGGCTGACATTGCTGTACTGCGGGTTGATTTGTAATAAAGTGCTGCAATCAGTGCGGAATAGTACTCTTCTAAATGGGTTGCTGCAATCATTTCCAATACGGCACAGCGCACCCGTAAAGACTCATCTTGTAATAAATTCGGGATGTGAATCCGCAACGCCTGCAAATAAACTGCTTCTCTGAGTGCTCTGACTCCATTTACCCGTTCCCGTTCTTGCTTATGAGTTAGCATCCGGCGCATAGTTTGGGTAGCTGCAACTTTTTGCATAGGCGTTCCTTGGCGTAAGACTAAAGCGGCGGCGGTAGCGCGGATGAGTGAGTTTTGCCGGGGGTTCAGGTATCCTTCTAGCAGGCTTAAGTTGGGATTTGGTTCAGCCAGCCAAGTGTAGCGCAGCGCTAAGGCAAAAACTTCGGGGTTAGTTTCTTGGGATTCTTCTAACAAAGGACGGATGGCGGGTAGATAAGCAGGATTTACACCTCCTATCAGCATTACTTCCAAACTTTGGCGCTGCAAATCTGGGGTTAACTTGACTAGTAGAGGTGCTAAAACTTCTGCCGCTCCTTGAGAGTCAATTTGGGCTAAAAGTTCAATACAAGAACGTTTATCAGCCTCGCTGCCTTTTTCTGCTAAAGCTTTGACTACTCCTTGCTTGAAGAATTTTAAGCCTACATTGGTTGCACTCAGGTGACCTCGTGCCACACTTAAGACTAACAGTTCAACATAACGCGATCGCAATTCCCAAACTACTTTTAAACAGGTGCCAGCTATCAGCATTGTTTCTGCTACTAACACCCACTTTTGCAGTGGTACAGGTACAAACCGCCCACAAAACAATAGAGTTGCAAAAATTAACGCTCCTGTCAAACCTGTAGCGATCGCTTCGGCGGTTCCGCCTGATAAAGTCTGCATCCGGCTACGAATTGCTTCTGGAATCGGTTGGTACAAGATGGGGCCACTACTCATGACAAAGGTGTAGCGCAGCAGTTCATCGAAAAATTTGACAATTATCAGACCCCAGAAAAAGCTTTGCGATTGGATGGCGGGAATTAAATGGAAGAATACCAGCACACCTGGTAGTAAAAAGCCTACGGTGATTGGTAAAAGTGTAGCTGTGAAAAATACCCCCATCCGTTCGATGAGTCGGCTGGAAATAAACCACTGCAACAACAACTCACACAGTCCCAACATTCCACCAAAAAGACCTAAGAAGCTAGCGAGTTCTCGGTCGCCCAAATTGGATTGGAGTTCGCGCAGATACTGAAAATCTATTAACAACCCAATGACTTGCAACAAACCCACAAAGGCAAACAATTGCCAAACATAGCGCTTCAGCGGACTTTTAATGAAACGCTGTCGTGAAGCTTGTTCTTCAGGAATTAGTCTTTGTGGGGTTTCAGGAAAAGCTGCTCGATAGTGATGAGTTAAATAGAATAGAATCCCCGACCCTAATAAAATCACTATACAAGCGATGAGGATGATCTTATTTAGCGAGGCGTATTGCACTAGCCAAGGCAAACTAAAGCCACTGATCACATCCGCTACCAAAAGTCCACTACTCACCAGTGGGTAAGTGCGCTTAATCTCCCGAATGTTAAATAGTTGGTTGGCGACGATGGAGGTGTTGAGGTCATTGACCACATAAAGGGCATCGACCCATAGCCGCAGCAGAAATACTGAAATAACTGCTAGGTAGGAAAAATGCGATCCCCAACGTAAGAAAACTAATAAAACCAATGGCATCAACATGCAAGGTGCGATCGCCACAATCACCCGGCGTAAGGGAAAAATCTTTTGTAGCCAAGAGTATAAAAAAACCAGTCCTGCACTCATAATGGCACTGGCAATATACATCCACGGCAGTAGGTTTGTCCCGTATTCATCCAAAAACAGCGCCACCGTACTGTCCTCTGCCCACCGCAATCCTACAGATACAGTTGTGTAAAAAATAAACATTAACTGAGTTCGTTCGCTCTCCTCTGGCCGGAGATTCACCCACTGTAGTAGTCGTGTTAGAGCACCTTTATTTGCAGCCAACCAGTGATTTTTCAGTTCCATGCAGTTTTAGTTTCTGGTAGTATCACCGCGTAATTGGGAGCGGGGGGCAGGGAGAGCAGGGG